>VGUP01000109.1 GCA_016874175.1 Gammaproteobacteria bacterium
CCTAGGTCGATGGCACCAAGCGCGTTGTCGAGACGCTGAACGCTCGCGGCGAACACATCGACTACTGTGTCGTCGGTGAACCCTCGAGCGAACGAGCCGTCGGCGACACCATCAAAATCGGTCGGCGGGGTTCGCTCTCCGGACGTCTCACCGTGCACGGTGTGCAAGGGCATGTGGCCTACCCCCATCAAGCTGAAAATCCGGTGCACACGCTCGCCCCGGCGCTCGCCGAACTCACGGCGCGCAATTGGGACACCGGCAACGAACACTTTCAGCCCACGAGCTTTCAGATCTCGAATTTGAACGCCGGTACGGGCGCCCCCAACGTCATCCCCGGCGAACTCAAGGCGCGTTTCAATTTGCGCTACTCGCCGGTACAGACGGTCGACGCCCTCAAACAAATCGTTGAAGACATCCTGCAAAAACACGGAGTTCGCTACACCCTCGAGTGGTATGTCTCGGGCGAACCGTTCTACACGCCCCCCGGCCTGCTCTCCCAGGCGGCGGCCGAGGCCGTCAAAGAAGTCTCCGGCGCTGTACCCAAACTCTCTACCGGCGGCGGCACCTCGGATGGGCGCTTCATTGCACCGATGGGTGCGCAGGTGATCGAGCTCGGCGTCACCAACACGACCATCCACAAGGTCAACGAAGGTATCCGCGTCGAAGAAATCGACTTGCTGCACCGGATGTACGCCGGTCTGCTCAGCCGCCTGCTCGGCTGACCAAGCAGAGCTCACCAGAACAGCGCTTGACTCGCGGCGGCGACCAGTGCGCCGAGCGCGGCGCCCGCCAGCACGTCGGTCGGGTAATGCAGCCCCAACACCACGCGCGAGGCGGCCACCAGCAGCGCAAAGGGCACGAGAACGATCGCAAGCGCAGGCACGTGATGAATCGCCATCGCGGTAAAGAGCACCGCATGCAGCGTATGCCCCGAGGGAAAGCTGTAGCGATCGAGCGGCGGCATCGCACATTCGATCCCGATCAGCCTAATGAACGGTCGTTCGCGAACCAGCTTTTTCTTGAGAATTTTATAGAGTACGAGCCCGAAAGCGCCGGCGGTCAACATCTGTGCAGAGACCGCAAGACCCCGCTCGAGGCGATCAAGCCCGATGAAAAACGGCATTGACGCCATCAGTACGTACCAAAACACACCATCGCCCAAGCGACTGACGCCACGAAACACACTGCGTACCGTACGCCGGCGGCAGGCGGAATTGGCGAAGGCACAAATTCTTTGCTCCGCCCGATCGACACAGACGAACATCGTCACGTCGTGACCTCGTCGCGCGCCACTGCGGCGACTTGCGCAGCCGAAGCCACACGCTGCGACAACTCGACATCGTCGGCTTCGATCACCTTTTCATAAAAACGCAACAACCGCTCGGCGAGTTGCCGCGCCGACCAACGCTGCGCATCCTCGCGCGCCAACGCCGACAGCGTCGCACGGCGCGCGGGGTCGCGCAGCACGCTCGCCACCCCTGCAGCGAAGGCCTCGATTTCTTCAGGGACCACGACCGCACCCTTGACGCCCGCCAGCACATCGGCCGTGCCCATCACGGCAGTCGAGACCACCGGCGTGCCCTGCGCCATGGCCTCGAGGAGCACGAGACCCTGAGTCTCGGTGCGTGAGGCAAACACGAAGGCATCGGCGGCGCGGTAGCAATCGAGGAGCGAGGTCTTGCGATCGAGATAGCCGACAAAATGCACGTGGTCACCGAGGCTGTTCTCTCGTACGAGATCACGCAAGTGCTGCTGTGCCGGGCCCTCGCCGGCAATCACCAGCAGCACCTCCGGAACCTGCGCACGCAGTGCCGGCAGCATGCGCAGCAAAAAGTCGATGTTCTTTTCGTGCGCGACACGACCGACGAAGAGCGCAACCGGACGCCCGGGTGCGATGCCCTGCTGCGCCCGAAACCGCTCGCCGTCACCCGAGGAAAAACAACTTTCGGGCAAGCCCGTGGGCAACACCTCGATCGGTGTTCGTACGCCGTAAGCGCGCAACGCGTCGGCCATTTGTCGCGACGGCGAGATCACCGTCTGCACATCGTGGCACTGCGCCACGGTCACCCGACGCGCAATCGCTTTCGTGATCACCGCTGGCAGCGCCGGCACGTAGTGATGAAGGTAGTGCTCAAAATAAGTGTGGTAGGTCTCGACCAGTGGCACACCAAGCCGACGCGCAATACGCCGTCCCAGGTAGTGGGCGAGAAACGGCGTTTGCACATGCACGATGTCGAAATCCTCGGCGCGCAGGGCCGCGGACCATTTGCCAAGTTCACACCAAGACATCAGTCGATCTTCCGGATCGAGCGGTACGGCGCGCGAGTCGATGCGTACGATGTCGCCATCATCCTGCAGAACGGAGGTCTGTCCTGGCGAGGCCGTTGCGTAACGCGGCGCGAGCAAGGTGACCTTCGCGCCCAGCGCCTGCAGATCCGCTCGAAATGTTTGAATGGAGGTCGACACCCCGTTCACGCGGGGAAAATAGACGTCCGAGAGCATGAAGACGCGCATGCCGATCACGGTCGATCCGTCCTGTGACAAACAGGTGACATGCGGGAAGGTTGCGCGCGATGTATTACAGCGCGATGACCAAAAAATGAACTTATTAAGACGGTGTGTGCGTGAGCGTACGCTCGCGAAAATTGACGAACGCCGCCCAAGCGGCCAGCGCGATCACCGACATCAACACCCACATCGGCATCGACAGCCCGAGCAAGGCCCAGTCGATCTTTTGACACTCACCCGCACCGAAAAGCACTTTTTTGATCACCGTCGCGAGCGGGAAGACATCGAGCATGTAATTGAGGCTTGCACCGCAGGCCGGCACCGAGCCGAACGGCAAACTTTGGATGTATACGTGACGGCCTGCCACATATCCCGGAAACACCGCTGCCAGCAGCAGCAAAACGCCATAAATTCGGGCGCCACGCGCCGTGCTCGGATGGTGCAACGCCGCGCTCAGGAACACTGCGCCAAGCAGCACCACACCCACGCGTTGGAACATGCAGAGCGGACAGGGCTCGAAACCGAGCACGCGCTCGGCGTAAATCGCATAGGCCATCATCAGCGCACAGGCCAAGGCCCCCGCGAGGTTACCGACCCTGCGGTCTTGCCACAGCTGCGAAATCTTTGCACTCAAGCCTGACTGCCGCGCTTGCGCAGTTCGGTCTCGACATCCTCGAGCTTCACGTGACGCACATCCTTGCCGTGCACCATGAAGATGACGTACTCGCAGATATTTTTGGCGTGATCGCCAATGCGCTCGAGCGCGCGCACCACCCACATGACATCGATGACGCGGCGGATCGCCCGCGGATCTTCCATCATGAAAGTGATCGACTGACGCTGAATGGCTTCGTACTCTTCGTCGACCAGCCGATCCTGACGGGCGACGCGCAGCGCAGCCTCCGGGTCCATGCGCGCGAAGGCGTCGAGCGAGTCGTGCACCAGATTCTGCACGACGCGACCGAGGTGCTTCACTTCCCGGTATTTGTCGGCCGGACGCTCTTGGGCTGCAAGACGCGAGGCGATGTAGCCGATTTTTTCGCACTCATCACCCATGCGCTCAAGATCGGTGATGGCTTTGATGATGGCGACGATCAGTCGCAGATCGCCGGCCGCCGGGGCGCGGGTGGCAAGGATGCGTGAACACTCCTCATCGATCGAGACTTCCATTTTATTGACCTGAAAGTCATCGCGGGCCACTGCCTCGCCGAGGGTGCTGTCGCCTTCGACCAACGCCGAGACCGCCTTGGCGAGCTGCTGCTCGACGAAACCACCCATGTTGAGCACTTGCGCGCGTACGCGCTCGAGGTCTTCGTTGAAGCGACGCGAAATGTGCTGCGAAAGATCTGCTGTTTCCACGGTTTGGAACCCCCGAAGTCTGTGAGTGCCTGCGCCGCACGAGCCCGGCGGCGATCAAGCGTCTTAGGCGGGAGAATAGCGAGTGTCGGCGGCTAATGCGACCGATTCGATCACCAAGCGCAGATGCGGGAAATGGCAAGTGAAAGTGCTGCCACGACCCTCGATGCTCTCGATCTTCAATTCACCGCCGTGGCGCTGCAGTACGTGGCGCCCGATCGCGAGGCCAAGACCCGAGCCGCCCGTGTCGCGGGCGCGGCCCGGGTCGACGCGATAAAACCGCTCCGTCAGCCGCGGCAAATGTTCGGCCGCAATCCCGGGGCCGCTGTCGCTCACCGAGAAATGCCCGCCGTCGCCATCGGTCCACCAGCGCAGCGCAATCGCCCCACCGGCGGGCGTGTATTTGGCGGCGTTGTCGACAAGGTTCCAGAACGCCGAGTGGATAAGGCCCGGATCGCCCATTAGTCCATCCGGCGAGTCGATGCTCAAAGTCACGTCATGACGCGCACCGTCCCGCGTCACAAGATCTTTGCGCAGCACGGCAAGCAGCGCCGCCACATCGATCGGCTGCCCGATCACCTGCTCATCGTTCGCCTCGAGCCGCGAGAGTTCGAGCAAATCCGCGACGATCGCCGTCATCCGCTCGGATTGCCTGCGCATCTCGAGGATGGGCATGCGCAGATCGGCGGGCAGTTCGCCATCGAGCGCCAAAGTTTCGAGATAGCCCGCGATCACGGTAAGTGGCGAACGCAGCTCGTGCGAAGCATTGGCCACGAAATCTTTGCGCATGGTTTCGAGCTGCTCTTGGCGGGTCACATCACGCACCAACAAAAAGAGCTGCCCTTCGCCGTAGGGCATCACCTGAAACTCGAGACAGGTACCCTCGCCGATCCGCGGCCGTACCCGCAGGCTATTGCCAAAATTACCCTTCTCCAGATAACTCGCGAATTCCGGTACGCGCACGAGACTCGCCACCGCAATCCCGTAATCGGTCTTGCGTCGCAGCCCCAAAAGTTCGACAGCCTTGCGGTTGAACCAAAGAATTTCACGGGCCGCGTTCAGGGCGACCACGCCATCGGGCATCGAAGCCGTCGAACGCCGCAGCTCACGAAAGAGCCGCAAAATACGCTGCTTGTGGAATTGTTTGCGCCGGTGCAGCCGCGACACCAGCGAGACCATGTCGCCCCAGAGGCCGCCCGAGTCCGGCGGATCACGCCGATTGCGATGACGCAGCCAGTCGAGCAAGTTGTGCAGGTTCGCCAATTGCCGCGCGAGCTCGAGCGCGAGTGCAGCAACAATCCCCCACCAGACATGGCCCACGAAAAGACCAACGAGCACGCCCGCGCCCGCGACGAGCGCGACTCGCCAGAGGGCGAACCCCCAGTCCTCGAACGGATTCCTCAGCAACGTCACTCCGCGTGTGTCGAAAAGCGGTAGCCAGCGCCCCGCACCGTCTGCACCATGCGATCGTACCCGAATTCCTCGAGTGCTTTGCGCAGGCGCCGGATGTGCACGTCAATCGTTCTTTCTTCAATGTAAACGTTGCCGCCCCAGATCCGATCGAGCAACTGCTCGCGCGAGTACACGCGATCGGGATGGGTCATGAAAAATTCCAGCATCCGATATTCGGTCGGCCCCAGCGCAACCGGGGCGCCGCGAGCGAGCACGCGGTGCGCGACCGGATCGACCGTGAGGCCGTCGAACTCGAAGACCGCGCCCTCGACCGCCGGATCGACGCGACGCAGTACGGCATTGATGCGCGCCACCAGCTCGCGTGGCGAAAACGGCTTGGTGACGTAGTCGTCGGCACCGCCCTCGAGCCCCGCCACCTTGTCCGATTCTTCGGCCCGCGCCGTCAGCATGATCACCGGCAGGTCACGTAAATCCGAGTCGCGCTTGAGCTGTCGCGTGAATTCGATGCCACTCATTTCCGGCAGCATCCAGTCCATCAGCAACAGGTCGGGACGCCGGTTGGCGAGTTCGGCGCGCGCGGCGCGCACATCGACGGCCTCGCGGACCTCGAAGCCTGCACGCCGTAACGCAAAGCCGATCATATCGCGGATCGGTTTCTCGTCCTCGACCACCAGAATTTGTTTCGCGGCCATGAGGGGGAGTCGTGAAGTCCGTGTGTCAGCCATAGTTCAGACCACTACTGTTACAGCGTGATGACAGGCCGCCGGACCTTGGCGACTTCGTCTCTGACATAAATCGGTAATGCGGCGGCGGGCGGTAACACCCGTCCCGCCCGTACTTCGGGCACCGCGAGCTCGAGAATGTCGACCGCGTGCGGCAACATGTTGTCGAACACCTCCTCGAGTGCCCGCAGGCGAAGCGGCCCGAGTGCCGGGTACGCGCGAAAGCCGCGCCCCGCGCCGATCCAGTGCGCCCCGGCCACCGAAGGCAGCTGCACCAAACCCGGGCCGAGCACTTGCTCAGGCCCGAGCGCGACGAGCTCGGACCCCACCACGGCAAACGCCGCGGTATAGACCTCATCCATGCGCGCGTCATTGCAGACGAGCACGTGCGTGGCTTGCGGCGCCGCAGCGGCCACCGCCCGCCCTGCCACCGCCCGCAACGCGACGGCCTTTAATGTGGATACCGGCACCACGCCCACCCCCGCACCGAAAGCGAGACCCTGCACCACGCTCGCCGCCAAGCGTACGCCGGTGAAACTGCCCGGCCCGCGACCGAAGGCGATCGCATTCAAATCTTTGAGGGTGATGCCGGCCTCAACGAGCAACTCGTCGATCATCGGCAGGATCAGTTCGGCGTGACCACGCGGCGCCTCGTGATAGCGCTCGAACCCGCGATCGGCCACGCGCAGCGCCGCGGAGCAAGCTTCGGTCGAGGTATCTAGAGCAAGAATATTCATCGCAGTTTACGCAGGAAGCGCAGCGCCTCATCGCGATCCTGGGTCACGGGCATCTCCGGCAGACTCGCCCGAAAGGTGCGTCCATAACCCTTGCTGAGCAGCCGCGGATCGGCAATGACGATCATGCCACGATCCGTTTCGCTGCGAATCAGCCGACCAACACCTTGCTTGAGCGCGAGTACAGCTTCGGGCAGTTGATAGTCACGAAATGCGTTCTCGCCGCGTCGCTGCAAATGCGCAATGCGTGCCTTGGTCAGCGCATCGTCGGGCGATGCGAACGGCAACTTTTCGATCACCACGAGTCGCAGCGCCTCGCCCTTCACATCGACGCCTTCCCAAAAACTCGCGGTGCCGAGCAATACCGCGTTACCATATTCACGAAAATCGCGCAGCAGTTTTTCGCGCGGACCTTCGCCCTGCACGAGGATCGGCACCAGCGCCGCCCCATCCCAGCGTGCACGCAGCAAGGCCGCTCCTTGGGCGAGCGCGCGATGACTCGTGAACAAAATAAACGCCCCGCCCCCTGAGGCTTCGAGCAGCGGCACACAAGCCGTGATCACGGCATCCACATAGCCGGGCGCTGTGGGCTCCGGCATTCCCGCGGGTAAATAGAGCAGCGCCTGGGCTGCATAGTCGAAGGGACTCGCGATGCGCAGCACCTCGGCATCCGCCAAGCCTAGGCGCGAGGCGAAGTGGCTGAAATCCGCGCCCCTGCTCGAACTTGCCACCGAGAGCGTCGCCGAGGTGAACACCCAAGCGGCGGGACGCGCCTCGACGAGACCGCGGAAGCGCTCGGAAATATCGAAGGGCAAGAGACCTAAAGTAAAACTACGGCCATTCGATTCGTTGGTGCGCGCGCCCTCGTCGTCCGTGCAGAGCGCCACGCGCTCGAGTGCCGCGGCGAACTCTACGGCGCGACTCGCCACCTGCTCGACCGCAGGCTGACGCGACGCATCAGCGAGAGTGGTCGCGTAATCACGCAGCGCCGAGACCACCGCGAGCGAGGCCGATTCCAAATCCGCGCGCGCGGCGATCGCGGCGAGCACAGCGCTGATCGCAGCCTCGACGGCGCGAGCCGCCGTGCCGATCTCGGCGAGCGAGCCGCCCGCGCTCAGCAGCGCCGCCCG
>VGUP01000110.1 GCA_016874175.1 Gammaproteobacteria bacterium
TGTGGGCCCGTTTGGTTGCCGGAATCAGCCACATCCCGCTTTGGCGGCGACCACCTTGCCCGAGTTGGCAGGTTGGCGAGGACCGAAGTCCTGTCTCTTGATGCAGAGTAGAGCGTACGTTTTCGAGAAAAATTAATCAAGATGTCATGGCGAGCGCTATTTCCGAACGAGTTCACGTCGACACGGGGCTCGCCGCCTTGTCGACGGGCCGCGAAGCGAGTGGCAACGTGGTGTTGACGAGCGGTACTCGCGGCGTCGCCAAACGACAAAAACCTTTGACGGCTGAACTGCTGCTCTCCGCCACGCCGAATCAGAGCGAACTCAGTCGACTGCTGCAGAGCCTTCCGGATCCTCAGGCAGCCCTCGATTTTGCGGCGGCCGGTCAGTTGCAAACACGTCCCTTGCGCTACCTCACGCCATTGCCTGAGTCGTTGCCGTCGCAGCTGTTGCCGGAGGAGCTGGCGGCCGGACAGGAGATGGCGGCGCAGCTGCTCGGTGCCTCCCGGCCGGTACGCAATTTCGCCTTGCAGCAGTATGTGTCCAAGGTCGGCAACATCGTCGCTGCGGGAGCCGAGCGTCGGGAGGTTCCGTGGCGATTCGTATTGCTCGATTCAACCTCCATCGTGAGCTTCGGTCTGCCTAACGGCATCGTTGGTGTGACGCGCGGGTTGTTCGATCTGCTCGACAGTGAAGATGACCTGGCCGCCGTACTCGCCCGCGAGATCGCGCAGGTGCAGCGCCAGCATTGGCTCGGCCGCGGTGCGACGTTGTCCGTGCCGGGGCTGGCGCGAGGCGTTGGCTCGGCGGCGGTGCTCGAGGCCGATCATGACGGACTCGTGCTTGCGGGTCGCGCGGGTTACGACACTTCAGCGTTGCTGACCGTGTTCGAAGACATCGAAGAGGCGGTACGCAAGGGGCGTGATGCGTCGCTGCTGCTGGCCACTACACCACCGCTGCCCGAGCGCATCGCGGCAGTTGCGGCGCAGGTTACGGCCGATATGGAGCGCGCTGCGCTCACCTCGCCTGCTGCACCGCGCATTCGTACATTCAAAGGCTCAAGTCCATGAAAACCGCACTGCTGTCTGTTCTGCAAGGTTTCGGCAGCTGGTGCCGACGCTGGGAGGCTCGCTTCTATCTACTGCTCGCAGCGGCGATCGCGGTGTTGCTACTCGCAGATTATTCGTTGCAGGGGTTCATGGGGCGCGGCAGCCAGGTTGTTTACGATCAGCTCGTCAAGTTTCGCATCTCGAGCCCCGCGCCCGATCCGCGCATCGTCATCATCGACATCGACGAGCGTTCGCTGCAGGAAGTGGGCCGTGATCAGGGTCGCTGGCCGTGGAGCAATAGCGTGGTGGCCGAGGCGCTCGCCACCATTGCCGAGGAGTCGCCGCAGGCGATACTGCTTAATCAGCTGGTGTCGGAGCCTTCGAAGAACGACCCCGAAGGAGATGCCAGTCTCAATGAAATCGCGGGCGCGTATCCCAACATCGTTTTTCCGTTCGTGCGGCTGCCGGCAGCCAATGATGGCGTGAGCCAGCTCGATGCCGCTCAATTGCCCGGTGCGCGTGCGCTGGTGCCTTCGCCACCGGCAGATCCGGTGGCGGCCATCCTGCCCCTCTTTGAGAATCTGCAAAAGCGCATGGGGGCTTCCAACCTCTACGCCGATCGTGACGGCATCATCCGCCGCTATCAGTATTGGGTGCCGACCGAGTCACACGTATTGCCCTCGACGGCAGCGGTGATCGTGCAGCTTGCGGGCGGCACGATCGACATCAGCGATGAGCCTAACGCCAAGCTCAACTGGCGCAACAAGCGCGGCGACTACCGGCGCGTGTCGTTCGCGGATCTTTACGCCGCCTCGCAGGGCCGCGGCAGCTTCGATTGGTCGATGTTCGCCGGCAAGATCGTGATCATCGGTGCTACGGCACCTGGGATTTCGGTGATCAAGCCGACCTCTGCGTCGATCACCACCGACGACAGTACCATCATCGCCACGGCGATCGACGATGCGCTGAACGGCACGGCACTGCGCATGATGCCTTCTTGGGTGGCGCTGCTGCTGGCACTTGGAATCCTAGTGGCGATGTCACGCGCCTTCATGGCGGGCGCTGATCAGTCGACCATCAACCGAGTGTTCGTCATCGGGCAGTTGGCGCTGGTCGTGATCACCTTTTTCAGCATCAGCTTCTCCAACTTCGTCATCGACATGACGCTGCCCTTCAATGTGGGACTCGTCTACTTCACCATCGCCAAGACCTATTTCAGCGCCCAGCACGCCACCGAGCTCGGCGTGGAATATTTTTGGGATGGTTCACGCGTGGGTAAAGCCCAGCATGCCGTGATCATCGCGCTGCATATCGACAGGCCGGGCATGCGAGGGGTGGGTTTGCGCATCCGGCGATTGCTTGAGCGGGAGGTGTCGCACGATGCCGTGCTGCATCTGACCGACTTCGTCGACGTGAAGACCTTCCTTGGCAAGGAATTCGGCAACATCGAGCTGCTGGTCGCGTTCCTGCCCGATGGCGTGGCACCCGAGTCGTTGCAGTCGGTCGTGCAGGCGAGGCAGAACGGCCACGAGGTGCTGTTGGTCGATATCTCGGGCCTCAATGAAAACGACACTCGTGCCAAATTATGGCGCGAGGTCGTTCGCATGGTGTTCCCGATGTATCTGACGGAGCCCGCTCGCGCAGGCTGAGAACGCGCGGGTTTAACGCCCGCCGGTCACTACGCGCGGCACCCAGGGTTCGCGCACGGCGACCACCTTGCCGCTTTCACGAATACGCGCCCACTCCTCGCGACGCCGAGGCTCAAGGCGTGCGTGGGGTGTGACGTTGCGCAGCACCACATCGCCGAACTCCGGGATGTCACCCGCCACCAGACTATGCGCCAAGGCGAACTGGGCGCTGCCGCGCTGTTTCCACAGCGGCCAGCGGTTTTTCGGGGCGCGTCGGTCGTAACCGACTTCACCCAGCAGGGCCTGCACCACTTCGAGCATCACGCCGATCAGGCTCGGGCCGTGGCCGGCAAGGTTGCGGGTGTAACGCTCGAAGAACTGCGGGGTCGCGAGCAGTGGGAAGGCCTGCATGCTGGTGGCGACCTCGTCACCCACTCGGATCATGGTCTCGCCGAACATCTGGTAGAGGCCGTCGCGATTGAGCTCGTAGTAGGCCCACATGGCGAGGCGTCGCGACTCCTCGACCTTCATGACCTGCCCCGGGCCCAAGGTCCGCAGCAGCAGATCGTGGGTCAGGCGGACTCGGCGTCTAAAGCGCGCAGGCCGGGGTGCGGGCTGCGCCTCCTCGAGCTGCTGGCGAACCAGGCGCTCGATGTCGCGGTGCAACACGCGGGTCCGGCCTTGACCGGGCCTTGACGGCGGCAACTCCAGCATGACGACACCCTCCTTCCTGGGACCTCGAGGGGCAACATCGCCTCCTCAAGGCCTGTATCGGTCGGATGGGAGGCGATGTGATTCGGATCGGGTGACGGGTATCCGGTATTCAGTCGCAGAATTGAGTTGCATCGACCCCTAAAGCCGCTCAGCCCTGCTTTTGCAGCTTGGTGAGCTCAGCCAGGACCATTTCCGAGTGGCCCTTGGGGTTTACATTGTCGAAGCGGCGGGCGATACGGCCCTGCGGGTCGATGATGAATGTATCGCGCCGGGCGATATCGAACAGCTTGTACTGCGGGTAACTGGTCAGCGAGCCGTAGGCTTTGGTGACTTCGGTCGAGGCGTCTGCCAGCACCGGGAAGGGCAGGCTGTGCTCCTTGGCGAAGGCTTCCTTGGAGTCAATCTTGTCGACGCTGACACCGAGGATCACGGCGTTGGCGCGGCGGAACGCGAAGATGTTGTCGCGAAACTCGCAGGCCTGGGTGGTGCAGCCCGGGGTGTTGTCCTTGGGGTAGAAGTAGAGCACGACCCACTTGCCGCGGTAGTCGGCGAGTGAGCGCCAGGCGCCTGTCTGGTCCTGCAACTTGAAGGCGGGGGCGGGCTTGCCGACTTCGGGCGCATTGGCGAGCGTCAGCACCGAGGCCAGGGCGAGCAAGGTCACGAAGAGGGCTTTGAGCGGCGCGGTGGTCATGGCGACTTCTCCTAACTTACAAGTGAGACTCACAAAGAGAGCAGAACTGAAGCGGAGCGATGGGGGGCATATATTGCGACCCATAACCGGGGGCGCGTATCCGCACGGCCTGCGCCGTCGAAATATACACGGGTCGCCATGGCTGCGAGGCGAATTTCAAGATTCTTAACTGGTGACAGCCTTCTTCAAGCCATTGATTCGAATATCGATGTTTCCCAACCTCGTGTGCTTGGTCAGCTCGTTACTCAGCAACGATCCCCATCACGAGCTCGATTAAGAGCGACTCTATGGTCGGGACGTGGGATTGCGGGAATTCGATCTCTCTCGGGCGTTTGATTGCTCAGCATGCAACATTAAACGGTGGGGTGGGTTATCGAACGAAACGGCATAGGGTCCGTACACTTGGACGATGAGCCTTCATCCTGACGTTATTCTCACACGGGGCAAAATAGTCACGGTTGACTCGCGGTTCTCGATCGGCGAGGCGTTCGCAATTCGCGGGGAGACGATCGCGGCTGTCGGATCCGCTGCAGAGATCGAGGCTCTAGCCGGGCCGCATACCCGCATCATTGATCTTCATGGTCGGACCGTGATGCCCGGTATCCACGATGTCCACTATCAAATGTTCGATCGAGCCTGCGCGCAGTATTTCGGCGCTCACATCAACTTACCCGAGACCATTGGAGACGTATTAGATGCATTGCGGGATGCGGCGCGCCGTGTCCCGAGGGGGGAGTGGATCCTCACCAATTCGGGTTGGTACCCGCACATGCTCCGCGAACAGCGTGCACCGACTCTCGCCGAGCTTGATGCGGTCGCTCCCGACCACAAACTCGTTGTCTGGGGTGAGTCGTACTACTTAAATTCGAACGCGCTGCTGGCGAGCGGAATCACGCGAACCACTGCCCAGCCGGCGAACGGTTGGATCGGCAAGGATGAGCAAGGCGCATTGACTGGGGCGCTTTATGGATCCGCCCTTAAGTTGATCAACCCTGAATACAACAAACGCTCGGATGAAGAACGGTTGGAGGCGCTCGAATGGGCGCTTACTCAGATGCTCAGTATGGGGGTCACCAGCCTCCGCGATCCGAAGCGCACGCCTCAGCAGATTCGGCTCTACCAACGGCTCAATCACCAAGGTCGACTACCGCTTCGCGTGTGCGCGCAGGTCTACATCGAGTCGCATCATGCGCCGCAGCAGGTGCTCGCTGATCTCGATCGCTACCAACTGGGCACGCCTCTGGGTGACCACTGGTTCAGGATAGATCGGTCGGGGTACTTCTACGTCGATGGTGGTTATCACCGGATGAAGATCGATCGTCCGTATGCGCGCACGATGCCCGGTGTTCCCGATGATGGTGTGCCGCACTTCGAAGCTGAGCAGTCACATGAGACGTTGCAACAGATCGTTGTCGGCATGGCACGGCGAGGCTTTACGGGCAGCATCATGGCGGCTGGCAATGTTGCGCTCGATATCGTGATCGATGTTCTGGAGAAGGCACATGCCGAGATCGGAATAGCTGATCGGCGCTGGGTGATCGCTCACGCAATTTATCCGTCCCGTGATCAATTGGCCCGCATCGCGAAGGTCGGTGCAGTGATGACTCCCATGTGGCATCACTACTACTACTATCCGGTGCAGGAGTTCTATCACGGACGAGAACTGGCGCAACGGACCGAACCCTACCGCGACATCGTCGAGGCGGGAATCGTGCTGGCGCAAGGCACGGATGTCTCGACTATTCCGCTGAACTATTTCCCAGGTCTTTACTTCACCGTTACCCGCGACACTTGGAAGTGGGGCAAGGCTAATCCCGAACAAGGGCTGACTCGCGAGCAGGCGTTACGCACGTTCACGAGTAACTGTGCTTACGCCACGTTCGAGGAGAAGGTGAAAGGATCCATCGAGGTCGGCAAGCTCGCTGATTTCGTGGTGCTCTCTGGCGATGTGTTGACGGTGCCAGATGCGGATTTGAAATCGCTGCGACCACTCGCGACCGTTATCGGCGGGCGGATTCGCTACCGCGCTCCAGAGTTCACAGAGATCTGGTAGGCCGATTCGATATTGCCGTAGAGGAGTCCGACCCGCATGCCACGCGTTGTCATTAATCCGCCAGCCCTCTATTCGAGCACGAAGTTCGGCTTCTCTCACGCGACACGCTCAGACGGTCGCACTTGGCTACACCTTGCAGGGCAGGTGGCTTGGGACGCGGAGTACAATTTGGTAGGTCCGGGCGACATTCGTTTGCAGATGCAGCAGGCCCTCTCCAATCTGCGCATCGTTCTCGCTGAGGCGGGCGCCACGCCGGCGGACGTCGTCCGCATGCACACCTTTCTGGTCGACCACACCGCCGACGATCTGAAGCACTTCGCATCGTGCCTAAAGATTTTTTATGATGATGCGCCCCCGGCTGCGAACACCGTCATCGGCGTGGCGAGGTTGGCGATGCCCGAGTTTCTCTGCGAAATCGAAGTCACTGCGGTGCTCGATTGAGAGCGGACTCTCCCGGTGGTTGAGGCCGCGCCGCAGACGGCGACGCACTCGACGGTATCCGCCCGCGACGTATCGCGAGGGCTGCTGACGCTCTTCATGGTCGAGGCATGGGAGCGGTTTGCCTTTTATGGCATGCGGGCGCTGCTCGTGCTGTTTCTGGTCGCGCCCGCGGCAAACGGAGGCCTCGCGCTGCCCGACTCTTCAGCTGCCGCGATTTACGGGCTTTACACCGCGATGGCCTCTTTGATGGGGGTGGTCGGTGGCTGGGCCGCAGATCGGGGCCTCGGCGCCCGTCGCTGTGTCGAGATCGGCGGCTGGCTCAACATTGCCGGGAACGGCCTGGTCGCGCTTGGTGCGCTGCAGCTTAACCCCGGTCTTTGTTTCGTGGGTCTCGCGCTTGACGCCACGGGTACGGGGTTTTTGAAGCCCAACGCATCGGTCGCGGTTGCGAGGCTGTTCCCCGAGGGCGGTGAGCGACGTGACGCCGGCTTCGGATTTTTTTACATGGGGATCAACCTGGGAGCCGTGCTCGGCTCTCTGCTTGTTCCCGTGCTCGCTGTGAAGGTCGGCTGGTGGGCAGGGTTCGTTGCGGCTGCCGTCGGGATGAGTCTAGGTCTGCTGCAGTGGTATCTGTCGCCGACGACGCGATTGTTTGATGTGCCCGGTAGCGGAGGCGAACCGCCGGCTCGCGGTTGGCGCGACTATCTGGCCGCAGGCGTCTGGATCGCCGTTGGTTCGACGGTGTTGGGACTCTTTGCGCTTGGGCTGCTTCGCGGTCCAGTCCAGTTGGCCCAATTCAGCACCGGTGCGATGGTACTGATTGGCGTGGCTGGATTCGCGTATATCTGGACGCGACGGGACTTGAGCAAGTCGCAGCGCTGCGATCTGGCGGGTGTCTGCGCACTGGGTTCGTGCATCAGTATTTTCCTGGTCGGTTATCAGCAGGGCGGCACGTCGATCAACCTCTTCATCCAACGCTTCGTCGATCGCAGTATTGGCGGTTGGGAAATTCCTGCTGGTACGTTTCAGTCGCTGATACCGGCGTCGATCATCCTGCTGTCGCCGTTGGTTGCGCTGGGCTGGCTCGCGCTCTCGCGACGCGGCATTTCTTTGCCCCCTGCAGTGAAGATGGGTACCGGGATCGGTTTGCTGGGCATGGCGTTTGCGGTGATGGCGGTTGCCGCAGCGCAGGCTGCTGTTCTTGGCTCGGTCAGTGTTGTGTGGATCGTTGCGGTGTTTGTGG
>VGUP01000111.1 GCA_016874175.1 Gammaproteobacteria bacterium
TGGCCGCTGCGAAGCCCACATCATCAAGCAGCACGACGACTACGTTCGGCGCCCCCCGTGGCGATGACTGCAGGGACATCTTCATTTTCGGATAGTCGGTGGGCAGTATCTGCGCGCTCGCCGAACCTGCGGCGCCCGTGAGCAGAACGATCAGGGTGGCAACGACCAACAAAGAAAAACGGCGTGTCATCGGTTTGACCTTTATTTGTCCGTAGGCTGTGCAGGTGGCGTATAGCGCGGTGCGCTGACGCCGGGCGGCGAGCCGGGTAAGCCAAAGTAATAGTGACCTGCGGTGAGTCCGCCATCGACCGCAAGTTCGCTGCCCATGCAGTAAGAAGACTCAGCGGAGGCGAGGAACACAAAGCACTCGGCTGCTTCTTCGGGTCGACCGACACGCTGTGCGGCAAATTGCTTGAAGGCGAAATCGAGTTGTGCGGTCGGCAGCCCCTGCGGATTCGCCATCGGCGTGTTGATGCCCCCGGGATGCACGGAATTGACACGAACACCGTAGGGACCGAGCTCGAGCGCTGCGACTTTGGTCATGCCGCGCACGGCGAACTTCGAACTCACATAGGCGCTCAAGGCGTTGGCGCCATGCAGGCCATCGGCAGAGGAATTGTTGATGATCGATCCTGCGCGCTGGCGGATCATATGCGGCGCGACCGCGTGCATACCGTTGAAGGTGCCCACCACGTTGACATCGAGTATCCGTCGCAGATCTGCAGCCGAGGTCGACAGCAAGTCCTTGAACAGCAATATTCCCGCATTATTGACGAGGACATCGATGCGTCCGTGACGGGCGATCAAGGCCTCGGTCAAGGTAGCCCAACCCGCCTCGTCGGCGACATCATGAATCTTTGAATCGGCGCGTTCGCCGAGTGCAGCCGCCGTCGCTGTGACCTCGGGCAGCACATCGGTGAGCGTGACCCAAGCGCCTTCCTCGATGAACCGCCGGGCAATGGCCGCGCCCATTCCGCGAGCGGCTCCGGTGACGAGGGTTACTTTGTCCGTGAGTCTGCCCATGGTGTTGTGCCTTTGACTAAGTGGGTGCGCTGCTACTGCTTGTTGCGCGCCATGTTGATGGCGACGTCCTCGATCATGTCTTCCTGACCGCCCACGGTTTTCATGCGGCCCATTTCGATCAGGATGTCCGCCGAGCCGACGCCGTATTTAGCCGCTGCGCGCTTGGCGAATAGCAAGAAGGAGGAATAAACCCCCGCATATCCGAGTACGAGCGAGTCGCGATCGATGCGGATGGGTTCGTCCATGATCGGGGTGACGAGCTCCTCGGCGACATCGGCGAGGCGCATGACATCGACGCCGGTATCGATGCCCATGCGATGACACACGGCATTGAAGACCTCGAGCGGTGTGTTGCCGGCGCCGGCTCCCAAGCCTGCTGCCGAGCCGTCGATGCGCACGGCGCCGCATTCGACCGCCGCCAATGAATTGGCGATGCCCATGGCAAGATTATGATGCCCATGGAAGCCGATCTCGGTTCCCGGCTGCAGTCGCTCGCGCAGCATGCTGATACGCGCCTTCACGTCATCCGGCAGCATGTATCCGGCCGAGTCGGTGCAATAGATGCAGTTGGCGCCGTAGCTTTCCATGAGCAGCGCCTGTTCGACGAGCTTCGCGGGTTCGAGCATGTGCGCCATCATCAAGAAGCCGACCGTATCGAGCCCGAGTTTGCGCGCTAGAGAAATATGCTGCTCGGAGACATCGGCTTCGGTGCAGTGGGTGGCCACGCGAATGGTGGCGACGCCGAGATCTTTGGCGAGGCGCAGATGCTCGACCGTGCCGATCCCCGGCAACAGCAGCGCGGAAATCTTTGCCCGCTTGACCGTGCCGATGACGGCGCGCAGATATTCCTCGTCGGTGTGCAAGGGGAAGCCGTAGTTGACCGAGGCGCCGCCCAAGCCATCGCCATGCGTCACTTCGATGAGCGGTACGCCCGCTTCATCGAGACCGCGAGCGATCGATTGCATTTGTTCGAGCGTGATTTGATGACGCTTGGGATGCATGCCATCGCGCAGGCACATGTCGTGCAGGACGATCGCGCGGGCGCTCAAGAGCGGGCTCCTGATTGCGGGGTGGTCTGCCCATAGGCATCTGCAGCGATCTCCGGTGCCAGCATCTCGGCCGTGCGCAGGGCGGCAGCGGTCATGATGTCGAGATTGCCGGCGTACTTCGGCAGGTAATCGCCGAGACCCTCGACCTCAAGGTAGATCGACACGCGATTGCCATCGAACACGGGTCCATTTTTGAGCGTATAGCCCGGAACATAGCGCTGCACTTCGGCGATCATTTTTTTGACCGAGTCGGTGATTGCCTGCTGGTTCGGCGTGGTCGCCGTCAGACAGTGCACCGTATCGCGCATGATGAGCGGCGGTTCGGCGGGATTCAGAATGATGATGGCCTTGCCGCGTCTCGCACCACCCACGCTCTCGATGCCGTGCGCGGTGGTGCGGGTGAACTCGTCGATGTTCTTGCGCGTACCGGGTCCTGCCGAGCGCGAGGCCACCGTCGCCACGATTTCGGCGTAGTCGACAGCTTGCACGCGGCTCACGGCGGCGACCATCGGGATCGTCGCCTGACCACCGCAGGTCACCATGTTCACGTTCATTTCGCGACGGCCCGCGTGCTCGGCAAGATTCACGGGCGGCACGCAGAACGGGCCAATGGCGGCAGGCGTGAGGTCGATCATCACCACGCCGGCTTCGAGCATCTTGAGCGCGTTTTCGTGATGTACGTAGGCCGAGGTGGCATCAAAGGCGATGCGGATATCATCGGCCGCGAGATGCGGCAGCAAGCCGTCGACACCTGCCGTAGTGGTTTTGAGCCCGTGGGCACGTGCCCGGGCGAGACCGTCGGAGGCGGGATCGATACCCACCATCCACACTGGGTTGATCTCGGCGCTGCGCAGCGCCTTCATCATGAGATCGGTGCCGATATTCCCCGAGCCGATCAGTGCGGCGTTGATCCTCTTCGCCATGTTCCGTTGCCCATCCCCGTTGCGAAACACAACATATTTTTCGCATATTTTATTACCAATTCGTAGAAATGGTGGACTATATTTACGAAATCAACGGTTTTGCAGGGGGGGGGTGCGGCCGATGTCAGACGCTGTTTCGCTTGAGGCCCGGCTCGACCGTCTGGAGTCGCTCGAACAGATCCGCCAGCTGCCGGCGCGTTACGGGCTCGCGCTCGACATGCGCGATCTGGATGCGCTCGCCGGTTTGTTCGTCGACGACGTGCGGGTGGGGCGCGAGCGCACGGGTCGACGTGCCCTGCGCGATTGGCTGGATGAAACCCTGCGGGTACAGTTCACCGGCACCTCGCACCATATCGGCAACCACATTATTGAATTCGCCGACGCCGATCACGCCCGCGGTGTCGTCTATTCCAAGAACGAGCACGAGACACCGACCGACTGGGTGATCATGCAGATGATGTACGTCGACGATTACGAGCGCCGCAGCGGGCGCTGGTTTTTTCGGCGACGCTTGCCACTCTATTGGTATGCCACCGATCTGAACAAGCCGCCGCTGGGCAAAAACAAAATGCGTTGGCCCGGTGTTGCGCACTATGAGGGCGGTTATCACTCGTTGTTTCCGAGCTGGCAAGAGTTTTGGGATCGTGGCGGTCCGCCCGATGCCGATGTCGTGGAGTCCGCACCCTTCGAGGAATTCATACAGCGCATGCGCCGGGGTAGTGACGCACCCAAAATCAAAGTTCGATAAGCCTGGAAAATCTTTGGGATGAACTGGATCGCGAGGACGCCACAAGTCTTGCTGAGCTTGTGCGGCGAGTCCAGCTGAGTCCGGCAGAGTTGCTTGAGCGCTCGGTCAAGCGCATTGATTTGCTCGATCCCATCCTCAATGCCGTGACGCTGCGGCATGATGAGTTGGCAAGAGAATCTTTGGCGAAGCTGGCCCCGGAGTCGCCATTCGTCGGCGTACCTTTCCTGCTCAAAAATCT
This sequence comes from Gammaproteobacteria bacterium, assembly GCA_016874175.1. GTDB lineage: Bacteria > Pseudomonadota > Gammaproteobacteria > Steroidobacterales > Steroidobacteraceae > UBA964. Next base: position 3,982 of record VGUP01000111.1, read on the forward strand.
TGCCGTGGCGATGGCGGGTACCCGCCTCACCAACGGCAGCCGATTCTTTGCCGGCATGCAGGCCGATCACGATGGTGAGCTGGTGCGACGGTTTCGGGCTGCCGGCCTGGTGATCGTTGGCAAGGTGGCCAGCCCCGAACTCGGTTTGACGACGACGACTGAATCGCTTGCCAATGGACTCGTCCGCAATCCCTGGAATCTCGGCTTGACTGCGGGTGGCTCGTCAGGCGGCTCTGCGGCAGCCGTCGCCGCAGGGCTCGTGCCCATGGCGCATGCGAGTGATGGTGGCGGCTCGATCCGCATTCCGGCGGCCGCGTGCGGCTTGTTTGGTCTCAAACCCTCGCGCGGTCGCGTGCCTTTTCCCCATCCGTCGCTATCAGGGTTGGGCGGGACTCAGCACGCATTTCGCCGTCACGCGCAGTGTGCGCGATGCGGCGCGCCTGCTCGATGCGGTCGCGGGACCCGAAGCCGGCGCGGCGTTCATGGCTGCACCGCGCGGCGGTGAGTTTCTGGCGGCGACGCGACAGCGTCAGCGGCCACTGCGCATCGCGCGCCTGCCTGCGCCGCTTGCGGGCACGCCGGTCGATCCGCAATGCGAGCGCGCTGTGGATCTTGCAGTCGAGATTTGCCGCAAGCTCGGCCACCAAGTCGAGGACGCTACGCCAGCACTCGATTTCAAGGCCTACAACGCGGCGTTCGGCACGGTGGTGGCGGTCAATACGCGAGCGACGATCAACGACCGCGAAAAGCAGCTCGGTCGTGCTTGTACGCCGCAGGATGTCGAGCCCGTGACCTGGTTCATTGCCGAGTCCGGGCGGCAGGTCGATGCTCTGACCTACGCCGCTGCTTGCGAAACTTTTGAGCAGACAGCGCGCCAGTCAGCCGCTTTCTTTGCCGACTGGGACCTACTGCTCTCGCCGACACTCGCCAAGCCCCCCGTGCCCCTCGGCGTGCTCAGTCTGTCGCCCAAAGATTTCCAGTAATACGCGCGACCGAGGTCTCACTGTTTTTGCCGTATGCCTCGCTTGCCAACGTCACTGGGCAGCCCGCGATGTCGCTACCCTTGACCGAGTCGAGCGCAGGACTACCGCTCGGCGTGATGTTTCTCGGCCGCTACGCCGAAGAGTCGACGTTGCTCGGACTCGCGGCAGCGCTCGAGCGCGAACTGCCGTGGCGCGAGCGGCGTCCGCGCTTCAGCGCGGCGTAGCACTCAAGCGCTGCGCAGGACCTTAGCGGGGTTTGGCGCTGGCGAGCTGCTCGGCCTGCACGCGCAGCGTGACCAAGTGTTCGACGTATTCGACCGCTTCTTGCGTCGGCGTGGGCAGGCGCCTTAACCGTTCCAGCCACGCGGCGCTCGCGGTGCTCAACACCCGCGCATCATCGGGCGCGGCGAGCCATGCCCAGTCGGCCAGGTGACAGGCGAGCACGGGGTCAGTCGCGCGCAGCGTGTCGATGCGTGCAAGGAGGCGATCGATGCCGCCTGCCAAAGAAATGATTTCACGGGCCTGAGTCGCCCGCGTCGCGGGTGACCACTCGGATGGCAGCTCGTTCCACCAACCGGTGTATTCCTGAGCGACCGTACGAGCGATATCGCGCGGCGTGACGTAGAGCTCTGCAGCGTCCGCGCTGGTGGCAAGATCGGCAGGCAGAGCTATGCCGTTGGCGACGTTGTATTTGCGTGTGCCATCGTTCAGGGCTTTGAGCGTCTGCGCCGCGATCGACTCAAGCGCGCGGGCCTGCGCACCGAAGCGACGGCTGATTTCTTCGGTGCTGCCGAGTGCAGGGCCGTGCATCGGCAGTGCGCGCAGGGGCTCGAGGGCCACCATGTCCCGTAGCGCTTGAGCCCAGCTCGTCACATACCGCTGCCGACGTTTTCCATTGCCGGCATTAGGCAGAAAAGGCTGGAAATAGTCCGCGGCGACGACGATGCGCCGCGTCGGCACCGCGACCCAAAGTTGATCGGCTGTTTCACCCGGTGCATGGGTCAGCACGAACCGATCGTCGCCGATTTCGAGTTCGAGACAACCACGGAAGGTGCGAGTCGGCAGCGGTAGATCCGCCGGCGAGCGCGGGAAGTCGCTGAGTAATTGATTATTGAGACGGGATGTCAGCTCGCGGCTCGTGATGTCTCGATTGACCTCATCGATGAGTTCGGCCGTGGCAATGATCTCGGGTTTTTCACCGGCCTCGAGCAAGGCCCAAGTGCCGAGCATGTGGTCGATATGGTGATGCGTGTAAATCACCGTATGCACACGCTGGCGACTGATCGAGCGCAGCGCATCGCGCAGGGCAGGGCCCGCGGGGGCATAGCCCGCATCGACGAGCACAAGTCCGGCGCTCGTTTCGAACACGGCGACATTCACCCATGGAAATCGCAGCAGCCAGGTACCCGGGCCTTGTGGCTCGATAACGAGTTTGTTCACCGCATCCGCAAGCGCCGGGGCGAACTCGCGGCTATACATGCGGTTGGCGATACTGGCCGAGGCGACATTGCCGAAGCCGCCGACGCGGCTGACTGCGGCAAGCAAAAATGGATCTTCTCGATAGATCGCCGCGCGCGCCGCGGCACGAATCGCGGGATCGGTTTGCGCCTTGGCGGGCGGCGCAAGGAAACCAAACGCGAGCAAGATCGACAGCGTAGCGCAACGCATGGCGTCCTGTCTCATTGCGACGCACCCCCTAGGCTTGCGCTTGTTGTGGCTGCGCTGGTTGTGGTCGAGCTGCCGAGAGTCGCGTAGTCCGTGTAGCCCCGTGCGCCTGGCGTGTACAAAGTTTTGCGATCGAACACGGCAAGGGCTGCTCCGGCTTCGATGCGTTCGACAAGATCTGGATTACTGACATAGTGACGACCAAAAGACACCGCCTCGCCGAGGCCTGCAGTCATGGCCGCGGCTGCGGTGTCCGGCTCGAAGCCATCGTTGATGATGAGTGCCCCGTCGTGGTGTGCGCGTGCCAAAGCGAATGCATCGATGGTCGAAAGCGGCGAGCGAATCACATGCAGATAAGCGCAGCGCAGCGGGCGTACGGCTTCGAGCAGGCAACGGTACGTGTCGAGCGGCTCGAAATCGACGACATCGTTGAACGGGTTTCCGGGGCAGATACGAAAACCGACACGTCCGGCGCCGATGGCAGCGACCAGCGCTTCGAGTGTTTCGATGACGAAGCGGGTTCGTCGCGACGTATCACCACCATAGGCATCACTGCGCAGATTGGTATTGCTCGCCAAAAATTGCATGGGCAGATAGCCGCTCGTGCAATGCAGCTCGACACCATCGAATCCCGCCTCGCGGGCGAGTCGCGCCGCACGCGCGTAGTCTTCGATCACGTTGGCAATAGCGGCGATCGAGAGCGGCTCCGGATCATCGCAAGGCTGCATGCCTGCGGCGTCTGTATAGAGTGAAACATTGGCGCGCACGGCACAGGGCGCGACGGTACGCGCCTCAGCGCGCTTGTTGTAGCGACTCGCGATACGACCGACGTGCATCAATTGGGCAACGATCCGTCCGCCTTTTGCATGCACTGCAGTCGTGACGCGCCGCCAGGCCTCGACTTGCGCGGTCTCGTGCAGCCCTGCCGTACGTGGGTAGCCCTTGCCATCAATCGAGGGTTGTACGCCCTCGGTGACGATGAGACCCGCGCTCGCACGCTGCGCGTAGTACTCGACATGCAGCGCGGTAGGGCAATCCTCGGCATCAGCGCGACTGCGCGTCATTGGCGCCATCACAACGCGGTTACGACAGTCGATATCGCCGAAATTGACGGACGCGAGCAGCGCAGCGCGCGAGGCTTGCGCGGTGCTCACAGGGGCCACACCGTCGCTTC
>VGUP01000112.1 GCA_016874175.1 Gammaproteobacteria bacterium
GCCCTCGATTGCGGCTTGACGCGCCGTAGCCGCCACGAACGCACGCCGTGCCCTCGCCAGCCACCAGAGCCCCGGTATCCCGGCGAGCGGAACCATGGCGATCGCACCACCCTGAATGGTTCGCGGCGTCGCGTCAGTCAAGGCTTGTCTGCCTGCACGGGCAAATCTTTGACGCTGGCCGACTAATCGGGCGAGGCTGGCTCCGTGGGTAGCACGATGACGCCACGCTTTTTGAGTGCGTCACGCAAGAGGTATTCGATCTGCCCATTGACGCTGCGCAAATCGTCGGCCGCCCAGCGCTCGAGTTCACGCCAGAGCGCTGGGTCGATCCGAATCAAAAATGACTTTCGCTCAGCCACGATGAATCCCGTGCATGCTGCTCGCGATCAGCCGTAGAGCGTACCGGTGTTGATGACGGGCTTCGCCTCCGAGTCGCCGCAGAGCACGACCATGAGATTGCTCACCATCGCGGCCTTGCGCTCGGCGTCGAGCTCGACCACGTTGCGCTCCGCGAGCACAGCGAGGGCGGTCTCGACCATGCTGACGGCGCCTTGCACCATCTTTTGCCGCGCGGCGAGCACCGCTTCGGCCTGCTGGCGACGCAGCATCGCCTGTGCAACTTCCGGTGCATAGGCAAGATGCGTCAGCCGAGCCTCCTCGACCACCACGCCCGCGGGCGCGAGTCGCGTCTGCAACTCGGCCTGCAGCGCTTGCGAGACTTCATCGACGCCGCTACGTAGGGTGATCTCGTGCTCTTCACCGTGATCGTAGGCGTATTGACTGCCGAGGTGACGGACCGCCGACTCTGACTGGATACGCACGTATTCTTCGTAATCTTCGACGTCAAACATGGCTTGCGCCGTGTCCTGCACGCGCCACACCACCACCGCCGCGATCTCGATCGGATTGCCCTGCTTTTCGTTGACCTTCAGACGTTCGCCATTCAAATTGTGCGAGCGCAGCGAAATCTTGTTGCGCGGGTGTTTTTTGATGGTGGCGCTCGCGCCATCTTTGCCATAAGGCATCTGTATCCCACTGCCGTTCGAATAGAACGGATTGCCGAAATGAAAGCCGTCCTTACGCACCGTGCCCTTGTAGTCACCAAAGAGCACGAGCACGCGGGCTTCGTTAGGCTGCAGGGTGAAGAACCCCGACAAAGAAAAGAAAAACAGCGTGAGCAAGGTGATGCCGATCGCAGCCGATGAGCCCGCATCGGTGATGGCCGCATACACCATCGCGGCAATGCCGCCCGCCAGCAAGCCAATGACGATCGGCAGTGCGACCCAACCGCTGCCGACCGATATTTCGCGCTCGCGACTGGCGGCGCGGGATGGGGTCACTGAGGCTGATGACATGATCGACGCTCCTGACTGAGAAGGGACCCACCGAGGGACCCGACAGCGTCGATATTATTGTGATATCACTTCAGTATCAAGCGATGACTGAACTGGCGCGCCCGGAGAGATTCGAACTCCCGACCTCATGGTTCGTAGCCATGCGCTCTATCCAACTGAGCTACGGGCGCGTCCCCCTGAAAAAGGGCGCGAATCGTACCACAACACCCCGTGGGCGCGAGGCCCCGCGGGTGTGGAACTCGGTCCACGTTCGGCGCGGAAGCTAATAGCCCTCCAAGCTGGCCAGCCGGTTGAGGTGGTAGCTCTGATCGCCAAAGGCCTGCTCCAGCGTGCGTGCGCGCTTGATGTAGAGCCCGATGTCGTGGGCATCGGTCATACCGATGCCACCGTGCATCTGGATCGCCTCGTTGGTCGCAAGCTCGGCGACTTGCGCAGCCTTCGCCTTCGCCATGCTGGCAAGCGCCGGCCCTTGTGCCGCGAGCGCCAAGCCCGGCTCGGCATCGAGCGCAAGCAAGGCCTCTTGCACCAGCGATCGCGCGAGCTGCAGTTCGACGAACCAGTTCGCCGCTCGATGTTGCAGTGCCTGGTAGCTGCCGATCAGTTTGCCAAACTGCGAGCGTTCTTTGAGGTAGCGCAGCGTGCGCGCGAACGCCTCTTCGCTGATCCCGAGGAGTTCAGCCGCCAGCCCCGCGTTGATGATGTCGGCGAGCCGCTCGAGCGCCGCGGCGGGCGCGGCCGCGCCGCCGAGCAAAGCCTCTCGACCAAGCTCGACGCCATCGAGCTCGATCTCGCCGCAGTTACGGCCATCGACCATGGGCGTGGCCTCGATGCGCAGTCGCGCTGTGCTTCGCGGCACGATGAACACACCACGCCCCTCGCGATCGCCGGCCTCGCCAGTGAGCCGGCACACCACCAACAACCGATCGACCGAGGACACATCAGCGATTCCGCGTTTGCAACCGTTCAGCAGCCAGCCGCCCGCCGTCGATCGGGCGGTGGTCGCCACGCCACAAGGATCGAAATGCGCTCGCTCGTCCCAGGCCAAAGAAAGCGTGAGCGAACCCGCGATGATCTGCGGCAGCAGCGTAGCCTGTTCTTGGGTGCTGCCCAATAATTGAATCGTCGTGGCGGCGCACAGCACCGTCGAATTCATGGGCGTGACACTGAGGTGACGGCCCAACTGTTCGAGCACGATACCGAGCCCGGCAAAGCCCAAACCGGCACCGCCCTGCGATTCGCTAAGGGCAATACCGGGCCAGCCCATGCCGACGATCTCGCGCCAAAGTTCCGGATCGAAAGCCTGCTCGTGGGTGCGCTCGCGCCACACGCGAAATTGTGCGAGGGATGCGCGATCCGCGAGAAACTCGGCCGCCGAGCGGCTGAGCATTTCCTGTTCTTCGGTCAACGACAAGGGCATGGGGACCTCACAGACCCAGCACGCGCTTGGCGATGATATTGAGCTGAATCTCGGACGTACCGCCCTCAATCGAATTGCCCTTGGAGCGCAGCCAATCCGCGGCCCAGGCCTCGCCGGCGGGTCCGCGCGCATCCCACTGCAGAGCGTTGGCCCCCTCGATATCGAGATGGAGCTCGTTCCGCCGCTTGTTGAGTTCGGTACCAAAATATTTGACAGCCGAGGCCATGGCACCCATGCCGGCCGCATTACGCGTGCGCGCCGCTTGCGCAAGCGTAATTCGAAACGCTGCCGAGTCGAGCTCGAAACGCGCAAGCGAATGACGCAGCCCAGCATTGCGCAATTTACCGTCGCTGTCCGTCCCGAATATTTTGAGCGCGCGTGGTGCAAGCGCAGTACCACTGATGAGACTGCCGAGCCCGGAAATCATCTCGCGCTCGTGCGCGAGCAAATAAGTCGCAATCGCCCAGCCCTGCCCTTCTTCGCCCACCCGATGCGCCTTCTCGACGCGCACGTTCTCGAAGAACACTTCGCAAAACGGCGAGGCACCGCTGATCAACTTGATCGGGCGCGCGGTGACGCCGGGCGTGCGCATATCGAACAGCACGAAGCTGATCCCTTCATGCTTGGGCACGCTCGTGTTAGTGCGCACGAGACAGAACATCCAGTCCGCCTCATCGCCATGCGAAGTCCATATTTTTTGACCGTTCACCAGATAGTGATCGCCACGATCTTCGGCGCGTGTCATGAGGCTGGCCAGATCCGAACCCGAATTCGGTTCCGAATAACCCTGACACCAGCGAATGTCACCGCGGACGATCTCCGGCAAAAATCGGCGCTTCTGCGCCTCGCTGCCGAACTTCAGCAGCACAGGCCCGAGCATGCTGATGCCAAAGCTGAAGAGCGGCGTCGGCGCACCCAGGCGTCGCATCTCCTCGCGCAACACGGCCGATTGCTCGCGCGACAAACCGCCGCCGCCGTATTTGGCCGGCCACTCGGGCACCGTCCAGCCCCGCGAGGCCATTGCAGCGCACCACGCGGGCTGCGCGGGGTGCACCGGTTTGGGATGGCGCCCACCGGTGTAGAGGTCGCCGATCGGCATCGCGGCACCGCGCAGCGCAGGCGGATAATGGGCTTCGAGCCAATGACGAACGGCGTGACGAAAAGCATCAAGTTCTTGCATCGGCCGATTATGGTGCCATTCGCCGCGGGATGGCAGACTGCAATCCATCCGTCGAGAGCCTCAGCGCAGAGACCATCAAGGCAGAGCCGGCATGACCAGCGTGAAATTCAGCACCACCAGCGATATCGTGTTCGGGGCCGGCAGCCTCGGTGAAATCGGTGCGCTAGCGAAGCACAGCGGAATTCGGCACGCCCTGCTCGTCACCGATGGCGGCATCGCCGCGCGACAAATGCACGCGCCCGCGATTGCAAGCCTCGAGGCGGCGGGCGTCGCGGTGAGCGTTTACGCCGACGTCGTCGCCGACCCACCGACCGAAATCGTGCTCGCCGCAGCGGCTGCAGCGCAAAGGGCAGGCTGCGACGGCGTCATCGGCTTTGGCGGCGGCAGCAGCATGGACACGGCCAAGCTCGTGGCCGCACTGATTTGCGGCGAGCAGTCGCTAGAGACGATGTACGGCGTCGACAAAGTCGCTTCGCGCCGCCTGCCGCTCATTCAGGTGCCGACCACTGCCGGCACGGGATCCGAAGTCACCATGGTGGCCGTGGTCACTACCGGTGCCACGACCAAAATGGGCGTGGTCAGTCGGACCCTTTTGGCCGATCGGGTGATCCTCGATCCCTTGCTCACCTTGTCGATGCCGGCAGCGGTCACGGCAGCCACGGGCATCGATGCGATGGTGCACGCCATCGAGGCCTACACCAGCGTGCGGCTCAAAAATCCGCTCTCCGACATGCTCGCGCGCGAGGCCCTACGGCTGCTCGCAACGAATATCGAGCGTGCGGTGTTCACGCCCACGGATATCGAGGCGCGCGGTGCCATGTTGCTCGGTGCCATGTATGCCGGACAGGCCTTTGCCAACGCGCCGGTCGCGGCCGTGCACGCTCTCGCCTACCCCTTGGGCGGTCACTATCACATTGCCCACGGACTGAGTAATTCTTTGGTGCTGCCGCATGTGCTGCGCTTCAATGAACCCGCGGCCGAGTCGCTCTATCGCGAACTCTTGCCGTTGGTGCTCGACGCGAAGGCGGCGCGCGATCCGGCATCGCGCCTGCTCGCCGAGCATTTTCTCACGCTCGCGCGCCGACTCGGCATTGCGACTCAGTTACGCGAGCTGAATATCCCGCGTGCCGATCTGCCGCGCCTGGCCGCCGAGGCCATGCTGCAGCAACGACTGCTCGTCAACAACCCGCGCGCGCTCAGCGAGACCGATGCGCTCGCGATCTACAAGCAGGCCTTTTGAGTGATCCTTTTTTTGACGGACCTCACCATATGAGCGACCCCGGACAGACCCGCGCCGACTACGCGTATTTTCAGCCGATGACGACGCGCTGGATGGACAACGACGCCTATCAACACATCAACAACGCGGTCTATTACAGTTTCTTTGATACGGTCGCCAACAATTTTTTGATTGAGCACGGCGCACTCGATATCGGCAAGTCGGCAGTGGTCGGCTTCATCGTTGCCTCCTCGTGCAGTTACCGCAAACCCATCGCCTACCCGGCCAAGCTCGATGCCGCATTCCGCGTGAATCGCATCGGCACAAGCTCGGTGGAGTATGGCGTCGCCGTGTTCGAGGAAAATGTCACGGAGCCCGCAGCGTTCGGCACCTACACGCACGTCTTCGTCGAGCGCGAGAGCGGCAAATCGGTCTCCATCCCCGAGAAAATCCGCAGCGCGCTGGAACTTGCGCGAGTGACCGGATAGCGGACCGCCCCGGCGGGACGGACGCACCGATACCGGCCTACACTGCACCGACATTCATCGGCCTCGGAGCTCGCATGTTTCGGCATCCCGCACTGCATCAACTCAATACCCGCGTCTATCTCACCGAGCGCAGTCGCGAACTCGGCCGACGGGCGACGCTCGATGACGTCCCCGATTCTTTACTCGACCCCTTGGCCGCAGACGGTATCAACATAATTTGGTTGCTCAGTGTGTGGAGCACCGGCGATAAGTCGCGAACCATCTCGCGCGCCAATCGCGAGTGGCTGCAGGAGTTCGCGCATACCCTGCCCGACCTGCAGGTCGAGGACATCGTCGGCTCCGGCTTTGCCATCCGCAACTATTCGGTCGCCGAAGAAATTGGCGGCACACCGGCACTCGCCGCGCTGCGCAAGCGACTTGCGAGTCGCGGTATCCGTCTCATGCTCGACTTCGTCCCCAACCACATGGGACTCGATCATCCTTGGCTCGACTCGCATCCGGAATATTTTGTTCAAGGCAACGCTGAGCAGCTGCGCGCAGCACCACAGAATTATTTCGTGCACGACGCCAGCGGTCGCGTGTTCGCCCATGGACGCGATCCTTATTTCCCCGGCTGGCCGGATACGGTGCAGCTCGATTATTCGAACCCCGCACTGCAAGCACAACTGCAGCAAGAGCTGATGAATATCGCGGCGCAATGCGACGGCGTGCGCTGCGACATGGCGATGCTGGTCACGCCCGAGGTATTCGAACGGACCTGGGACAAACGGATTGCGGATTACTGGTCGCCAACGATCCGTGCAGTCAAAAACAAGCATCCCGACTTTGTCTTCATGGCCGAGGTCTATTGGGACATGGAGTCGCAGCTACACGAAGTCGGCTTCGACTATTGCTACGACAAGCGGCTCTACGATCGGCTGCGCGATCGCGACTATGTCGGCGTGCGCGGACATCTTTGTGCAGGCCTCGACTACCAAACCAAGCTCGCGCGTTTTCTCGAAAACCACGACGAGCCAAGGGTCGCCGACACCTTCACGCACGCACACCACGTACCCGCGGCGGCACTGACCTTTCTCTCACCGGGCTTGCGGTTTTTCCATCATGGGCAGGCCGAGGGTCGACGCAAACGCATTTCGCCGCATCTCGTACGCGCGCCGCAAGAAGCGCCGAACGAACAGACCCGCGCGCTCTACGCGCGGCTGCTGCAGTTGCAGCAAGATCCGATCTTTCATGTCGGCGAGTGGCAACTACTGGAGATCACGCGGGCTTGGGCGGACAACTGGAGCTCAGATTGCCTGATTGCTTGGACTTGGCGCGAAGCGTCGGGACGCGCGGTTCTCTGCATCGTCAATCTGGCCGACCACGAAGCGCAGGGCTCGATCCACTTGCCGAGTTGGTTGCAGCCCATGGCGGCGCACCGCTGGACCAATCGCTGGACTCAGGAAGCGTTCGCGATGCCGGCGGATCAATGGCAACAGGGTCGCTGGACGCTGTTCGCGCAAGCCTCGCAGGTGTTCGTCATCGAGGGACAAAGCCCGTAATCGGCTAAAAGCAACTCGATTTCTTTTACACCCAAGTTGCTCATCATCCGAGCATCCGCCTTTTCAGGTCGATCAGTGGCTAGTCTGGCAGACAACGTAATTACTGAACCTTCACCTGACACACCGCCTTCATGGCCCGAGCCACGGCCTCCTCGCGGGTGGCAGGCGCAGGTAGCCGCGGCAAAGATAACTGCGAGGGCAGAAGTAATGAGGCCACCCGTGCGTTACGGGCAAAGTTGGCGAGCTGCATGAGATTGCCAGCGCCGTCTTCTTCAATCGAAGCCTCGACCACTCCCAGCACCCGACCAGAGTAGGACAATACCGGGCTGCCGGAATTACCGTGCTGGATCGGAATCGACACTTGTAGCAGGGTCGACTCTTCATCAAACCCTGATAACGATGAGACACTGCCCTCGGTGAACTTCGCTTCCGATCCCAACATACCGGGCGTGGGAAATCCTACGGTGAAGGCCGGCATCCCCACCGAGATATCGCCAGCACTCCCCAATGGCAGCCACGTGGGCGTCGGAACGTGTCCAGCCCGCTTTGATTGGTC
>VGUP01000113.1 GCA_016874175.1 Gammaproteobacteria bacterium
TTTCGTGATGCTGCTGACGCTGGGCTGGCACCCGCATCCCCCGCACTGACTCCCCGAAGATCGCCTCACCCACCATGTTCTCTCGCCTCGAACCCACCGTGCGCGCCCTGCTGCTCGCCAATCTGCTAGTTGGCCGTACGCTTTGGTCTTGTAAAATTGTTCCAGGGGGTAACTAGACCTCACCGCACGGCGTCGCCACCCTCACCGGTATCGGCTCCACCATGTCTTTGTTAGTGGTTCGCTGGTTTTCCGGGCGCGTGAATACGACACCGCCGCACAGCTGGGTGTGCTGACGGGCTCGTTGCTGTCTGCGATCATCGGCTGCAGTGGGTTATGGCTGCTGCGCAAACAAGCATGAAACGCCGCTATTTTTTGACTGCTTCGACGAGCGGGCTCGCACTCGCAGCGATCGGCACTCCGCTGCCACTCGCGGCGCAACCCCGCGGCGTACTGCGCCGAGTGGTTGCCACCGAACTCACCTCGCTCGATCCACAGCGCCCGACCGGACAAGTCACGGCTGATCTCGCCGCCGAACTTTTCTGCGGTCTCACGACGACCGATGCGGCAGGACGCGTTGTTCCCGGATGCGCAAGTGCTTGGGAGACGAGCGCCGACGGCCTCATCTGGACTTTTCGTTTGCGCAAGAGACTCGCCTGGTCGGACGGTAAAGCGCTCGACGCGCGCGATTTTGTTTTCACGCTACGCCGCTATTTGGCGCCCGAAACTGGCGCTGCGCAGGCCACGCGCCTCGATGCCATCGTCGGCGCCCGCGATCTGCGATTCGGGCGTACACTGCCGACCAGTCTCGGTATCAGCGCGCCCGATCCGCAAACGCTCGTTGTTCGGCTCGAACATCCCGATGTTGAACTGCCGATAAATCTCGCACTCGCCTACTGCATTCCCGAACATGGACTCAAAAGATACGGTCGCGAATGGGCGAAGCCCGATCTCATTGTCAGCAATGGCCCTTATCGCATCGAGTCTTGGGCAGCCGGCGCCAAAGATTTGAAGCTCTTTCGTAATGTGCGCTTCCACGAAGCTGGAAGCGTCGCCATCGAGCGCGTGGAATGGCTGACGGGCTATGACGATGCCACACGTCTACGACTCTTTAAGCTCGGTCAAGCGGACGTTGCCTCGCTCGAGGATAGAACCAACCTCGAACTCGCCCGACGCGAGCTAGCACCGCTGCTGCGTAGCTCACAGGAATGCGTGCTCGGTGCCATCGGCATCAACATCACCCGCAAGCCGCTCGATCGGCCTGCGCTACGTCAGGCGATTTCTTTGGCGCTTGATCGCAATGTGCTCGCCGGGAAAGTGCGTGGCCTAGGTGAGCAGCCTTGGGATGCAGTGCTGCCACCCGGGATCCCGCAATATCCGGCGCTCACACGCGCCGAATTTGCAAGCCAGTCGATGTCGCGACGTATCGAAAAAGCCCGTAAGCTTGTGGCTGAGGCCGGTATCAGCGGCCGTGTGAAACTTGGCGTCGGTTTTCCGACCAGCCCCACGGGGCGCAAAGTATTTCTTGCCGTCGCCGCGATGTGGAAACCGATCGGCATCGATCTCGAACTGCTGCCACTCGATGGCCGGGCCTACACCGCGGCACTGCAGCGCGGCGACTACGACCTCTTCAGCTACAGCTCGTTTGCCGTGGTGCCCACGGCTGCCAATTTTCTCGAACGCTTCATGACGGACTCTGCCGAGAACGTCACGCGGTACCGCAATGCGCAATACGATCAGTGGGTTCGCGAGGCTGGCAAACAGCCAAGCATCGTCGCTCGACATCGTGGCTACAGCGAAGCCGAAAAACTGCTGCTGCGCGATGTGCCGCTGATCCCGACTTGGGCAGGAGTCTCGAACCGGCTGGTGGCAAAACGCGTCCGCGGCTGGGTCGATCACCCAGGCCACGCGCATCCTTCAAGATTTTTGTCGCTCGTTTGAGAGTGGGGGCTCTTTGAGCGTTTAGGCTCGTTTGAGCGTGACGGCCGCTCAGCCGATTTGGATCGGCGCGATCAACAGCAGGAGCGGATCGAGGCGGCGCGCGCCTTCGAAGCGCCCGCGATAACCGGGATCGTCGAGTCGATCGATGCGTACCAGGCTGCGTGCACGCGGTGCGTGTACGAATCGGCCATCACCCAAATAAATACCGACATGAGAATTGGGGGCGCCGCGAGTATTGAAAAACACGAGATCGCCCGGGCGTAGCTCTTCGCGCGCCACGCGCGCGCCCACAGTCGCGAGCTGCCGCGACGTACGCGGCAAGGTAACCCCCAAGGTTTCGCGGAACACATAATTGACGAGGCCGCTGCAATCGAAGCCCCGCGGAGAACTGCCCCCAAAACGATAGGGCACGCCGATATAGTCAAGCGCCCGCTCCACCACCCCCTGCATCACCAGCCCCTGACCCGACGCCGCGACCAGCATTTCTTCACTTAAGGCTTTGGAGGCCAGGCCCTCGGTATCACTGTCAGCGAACGTCGGGCGCGAAAACAGAATCGCAGCGACCGCAAGGCCACAGAGCGGCAATCGAGTAATGCGGGCAAATGACAGCTTGAGCACGAGTGTTTGGTCCGATAGGGCTTTCTACGAGCCGCAGCTCGCTACGGTTCGAGTATCCCTTAGAATTCAAGGATCGCAAGTGTAGCCACCCCCGGAGAACAACGCCATGCAGACCGTGCGCAGTCGGTTTTCGTTCCACAATCGGTGTCTCAAACTGCTTTTCTGGATCGCGCTGACGGTGTTTGCCAGCACGCTGATGGCACCGCGAGCCACCGCCACCGATCGCGGTTTCACGCCCGAAATTTTCAAACAATGGGCCGACATGCGCGTGGGCCAAGGCCAGCCGGTGTACTGGTATGCCGTCGGCGTTGCCTACACCTACCCCGAAGGCAAACCGGTGATGCGGCTCGAGGGCATCGACGCCGCCCGACTCGAAACCCAGCTGTCGATTGCCACCGAGGCGCATCAGGTGTCGCGCAAGGTCTTTGTGTATCGGGATATTGAGACCAACGCCATCCTGCGCGAATGGCAGGGCAAGCCGCTGCCGCCGATCGCTTACCCATATCAATACATCACCTATAGCCTGCGCGGCCGTAGCGTCGAAACGATGGTCGAGCAAGGCGCGGGCACGCGCCTGCAACGCATCGGACCGGGGAGCGATATAACGGCGCGCCAAGTCGGTAATACGGTCTCGTTCTCGGCGCCGCTTTTCCTCGATCTGCCGTTGCCCTCAGGTGCGCGGATGCAGGCCTTCGAACACTACGATTTTTTCAACCAGGCGTCGGCGCCGGGTATCAAGCACCCCTATCAGATTAGCTGGCTGCGCTTCGGCGATCTGCCGGCGGGCTTGGGTAAGGGTGTGCTGCACATGGTGTCGTGGCGGGTTGATCAGTATTCCGATCTGCCGCCGTCGATTCGCGCCTACCTCGAGAGCGAGGCCAGTCTCTGGCTACAGCCGCCGCGCGACATCGCCGAGATCCGCCAACTACAAAAATAAGACCTGCGCAAAAAATGAATGCCGCGCAACGCAGCGCCTTTTGGCAGCTGCAAGGCTGTGTCGTGCTGTGGGGCTTCACCTCCATCCTGGGGCGACTCATCACCTTGCCGGCGCTCGCGCTGGTCGTTTGGCGCATGGCGCTGGCTGCGTTACTGCTCGCCTGCCTACCCAAAGTCTGGCGCGGTCTGCGTCAAATGGAGGGCCGCGCGCTGCGTCGACACGCCTTCGCCGGTAGCGTGATCGCGCTGCACTGGCTCGCCTTCTATGCCGCGATCAAACTCGCGAACGCCTCCGTCGCCGTCGCCTGCCTCGCCGTCGCCTCCGTATTCGCCGCCATCATCGAACCCTTCGTGACCGGTCGACGTCACAAGCAACGCGAGTTGCTGCTCGGTGTGCTGGCGATTCCGGGCGTATGGTTGTTGATCGGCGGCGTCCCCAAAGAAATGCTCGGCGGGATTGCCGCCGGTATCGTCGCGGCTGCACTGACCGCCACCTACGCGAGTCTCAACAAGCGCTACTGGAACGCGAGCGCAGAGCCCGCTGCGGTGACGGTGTTACAACTCAGCTGCGGAACCCTGTTTTTGTTGGCGATCGGACTACCCGTGCTCGGCAGCGAGGCAGTGCTCATGACTCCCGGGCAGAGCGATCTTGCGTGGCTATTGGTGCTCGCGGTCGTCTGCACCATCGCGCCGCTATTGCTGTGGCTGCGTGCCTTGCAGCATGTCAGCGCCTTCACCACGCAGCTCTCGCTCAATCTCGAGCCGGTCTATGCGATCGTGCTCGCGGCGCTCATCTTCAAAGAGCATCAGGAACTCACGCCGCAGTTTTATCTGGGCGTGGTCGTGATTCTGGCTACGGTTTTTTTGCAGCCACGAAACGCGTCGGGTTGAGCGCGCAGCGGGCTTCGACACCCGCGTAGATCATGCTCGCCTCAGCAGATCGTGGCGCGAACTCCAGATCATGGAGCGGTGCGTCCTCACCCGGTTTTTGTACCATGAAATGCAAACGATCGAACATGCCCTTACCTGCCGCATCGGGCAGATGCGCGCGCAGCAGCATCAGCTGCAGTTTGCGACCATCCTTAGTTTTGACCGCGAGGGTTGCGCCGCGATCATAGGCGCTCCAACTACGCTCGCCGCTCCAATCTATGACTTTACAATCATAGTTACGAGCTCGAGACATGCGGATGTGCGTGCGGTCCTTACGACCTACGAACTGATGACCCGCCATGAGATTAATATCGTAGACCCAAAGATTTTCGGGCGTGAACACCCACTCGGCATCGGCGACGAAGCGGATGTCAGTCTTGTTCACCATGTACGAGCAGGTTCCCGGTCCCTCGGTACGGCGATCATCCGTCTTACCGTCGAGTACGCCAAAGATCTGCTCACCGTCACGTCGCAAAAGAAAATCGCAGTTGATGGCCTCGGGATCACGCATTTGAACCTCACCCCAAAGCGCAGGGTGGAGATGCAGATCAGTATATTTCTCTGCATTTAAAGGAGGCTGCCCATTAATGACCACCGCACCGCGTTTTTCGTCAATCCAGACTTTATAAAGGATCTGCGTACGATGCATAAGTGGTCCATCACGTCCGCCCGAGTTGATTTGTCCATAAAAGACCACGTCGCCGATCTGCGGCGCGTCAATGCGCTCAAAAACGCGATACCAATGTTCATGCTCACCTTCGGCCGGTACACGATATCGGCGCTCGAAATGCACCTGCGGGTAGGAGTCCCAGTCGCCCGGCAGCCACGCGATGAGATCGGCGAGCACGGCCTCGAGCTCCGGCCGTGTTTGATCATAGGCGGGACCCGCACTCAGCGAGGCGGGCAGCAATGTCGCCAGCGTGAACACGATTGCCGCGAGCGTCGCGAGCGAGCGTTGACCGATCGAGCGTGAGTGCATGAGTAATCCCCGAGACTTCGGTATGATTTTGCGCAGTGTTCCAGAAATGACACCGAGGCCGCACGCGAGTGCGGCGACGACCGTGCCGCGTGTTCACCCAGCGGAGTGTTGATGTACCTGCCCGCACCCGCCAAAACACCCACGCAAAAATCGCTCGAAGATTTCTGCGCTGCCGCCAACCGAGCCTTGCCCGAGCTTGGGCTGCGGCCCGCCGACCTCGAGCCGCGCTGGATCGGCCTCGACGCCGATAGCACGCAGCAAATCTTCGAGCTCATTCGTGCCGGCGATAAACGCGGCACCTTCACCCTGCCCTGGATTGTCGAACGCACAGGCAGCCCCGCACCCAAGGTCGGCAGCCTGCTCGTTTTGGTCGACATGGCGGGTCGCCCCGTGCTGCTCACGCGGGTTACTCGGGTCGATAGCGCGGTGTTTGGCAAAGTCGAAGCGCAGCACACCGTCATCGACGGCTCGCCGGTGCGGGACCCGGCGGTTTGGGTGCCCCTGCATACGGTCTACTGGAACACCCACCTCGCCCCATTCGGGCTCGAGGTCAGCCAGGATATGCCTTTTTGGATCGAAGAGTTCGTCCTGGTGTACGACGCCGGGAACTAGCGGTATAACCACGCCTTCAGCAAGGAGGGTGCACCCATGTCCGTGACCGCCGAAACACTGCCGGCACAGCCGCAGCCCAAGAAAGGCCTGAAAGCCAAGCTCATTTCCTGGGCCATGAAAAAGATGATGGCTGGCGCGGGTGGCCCGCCGGGCTCGGGTGGCGGTCCGCCGCCTTGGGTCAAAGCCATGATGGCGGGCGGTGGTCCGCAAAGCATGGCGGCGATGCTCGCGACATCAAGCGGCTTCGAGGGTCGCGAGAGACTGCTCGGCGACGCCGTCGCCATGGCGATCCGCACGCTCAAAGATACCGCCCCCTATCACCACGACATGAACGATGCACTCGTGAAGATGCATCTCGCCTCCGTGCAGTTCGCTAAAGATCAGGGTTGTGTCGCCGATTACGTCGAACACGACATCAAGACCATGCAGCCGATGCTGCAGCGTCTCAAAGGCATGATCGACAAAACCGGCGAAAAAGAAATCGCCCTTGCCGGCATCTTCGATCGCACCACTTGCCTGTATCAGCTCTGTCTCGATCTGAAGGTGGAAGCTGGCAAGCGGACCTTCTCTTTTCCGTACAGCAAAGTGGCGGAGATTTCGCGGCGTATCGGTCAGTTCAATCTCACCGATCGCGAGATGCATGAACTCTGGCTGAAACCGCGCTTGCTCGGCTACGCGGGTGCGCTCGGCGTGCAGATCAACGTGTCGGACATCGATGCCGACAACAAAGTCACGGTGTCGCTCGTCAACTGACTGGCGCGTCGGCCTGCGACTCGGGCAGCGCGCTCGCAAAAGCGTCTAGCCCGCGGCAGTGCGCATCAATCGACACCAGCGTCGGATACGCGCTGAGGTCACAGCCGAAGCGGCGCGCGTTGTACATCTGCGGCACCAAGCAGACATCGGCGATCGATACGCGCGCAGCAAAACAGAACTCGCCGTTCGTCGAATATCGGCTGGCCTGCTCCTCGAGCGCCACAAAACCCGCGACTATCCAGTGGCGAACCCAGCTGTTCACGGCGTTGTCGTCCGCCTTGAACTCGCTGCGCAAATAATTGAGCACCCGCAAATTGTTGAGGGGGTGGATATCGCAGGCTACGCCAAGCGCCATGGCGCGCACCGTCGCACGCTCGAAGGCGCCGGCCGGCAAGAGCGCTGGCTGCGGCTGCACCTCGTCAACATATTCGATGATCGCCAGCGACTGTGCGAGCACCCCCTGCTCGATCTGCAGCGCGGGTACGAGACCCTGTGGATTGAGGGCGAGAAAATCTTCGCTGCGCTGTTCGCCTTTCAGCAGGCTATGCGCGACCGCGCGATAGTCAACATCCTTGATATTGAGGGCAATGCGTACTCGATACGCCGCCGAGCTTCGCCAGAAATCGTGCAGGATCAACCCGGAACCCTCGTGAATGAGGCAGGTGGGCGCCCCGGCGGGATGCTGAGCGCAGACTCGATACGACGAGAGCGGAAGAACGGGTACATCAGCTGCACATACCACTTTTCGGTGCCGTGACGACGGTCATCTGCCAAGCCATAAGCAGGCGGAAACTTGCGGGTGATTACCGCTGTGCCGAACAACACATCCCAAAGAAAAAGCAGGTTGCCGAAGTTGCCTGAATAATGACCGACGCCGTCGGCTTCGCTCAGGGCGTGG
>VGUP01000114.1 GCA_016874175.1 Gammaproteobacteria bacterium
TCGCCAGACCCAACAACGACACGCTATCGAGATCAAACACCGGCTTGGCCTGTGGATGATCGCCCGCTTGCACACCATCACCGGTAAGACAAAGAATATTACAAACACCCATCGCCGAGGCTCCAAGGATATCGCCCTGGATGCCAATACGATTTCGATCACGACAGGAGATCTGCAAGATCGGCGCGTAACCAACCCGGGTCAGAAGCGAACAGACCCCCATGCTCGACATGTGACAGTTGGCCCCGCTGCCGTCGGTAGCGTTGATGGCATCGACGTAGCCGTCAAAGATTCGGGCACGGGCATAGACCTCTTCCGGATCAGCCGAATCGGGGGGCGCGAGCTCTGCCGTGACGGCAAACACTCCGGCCCGCAGCACTCGCTCGAAACGACCGGGCGACACATGGCCCGGTAATATCGGCAGCGGATCACCTGCAATCGGTTCGTCAACGAATTTCATTGACGGGCTCCTGCTCGACTGGCGCCGGGTCGGGTGCTGCGCGCCGCGGCAGATACACGCTCGTTCACAGCACGCAGCCAGGACGAGCTGCCCTGCAATCGATGATCTACCGCGAACTGTACGCCGCGCAAGGCATCGACTCCGCCGGGAATACGCTGACTACCTTCCCACGCCGAGACCCACACGCATTTCATTTCCGACGACACTTCGCAGTAGCCATTGGCGCGGACACCTCCACACGGTCCGTTGCGCAATTGTTTGGGACAATTCATGGGGCAAGACATGCCGGTCGAACTCAGCACGCACTGACCGCACATCTGACAGCCGAACATGAAACCTTTGACCTGTCGTTCGACGGCGGCGAGAGATCTCTCGACTCGACGCTCACTGAATCTGCGTAGCAGCGGCTGCAACATCACTAACACGTTTTCTAGCCCGCGATAAAGTTGGTTGAGGCCGCGCGCGTGACGCACCGACCAGAGTCGCATCCGGTACATTGTCAGTCACTGCTGTCGAGCGCCGGCGTGGCCGCAGGCTCTGCTGTGGACGGCGCAGCCAGCCCCTTGGCGCGAATGAGCTTCTCGAGATCTTGGTCGCTGTACCGCGCCTCGATCGCCTGTGCGGCCGCTGCGGCCATTGCCTGCATATCGTCACCGCAGGGTACCGGCGCACTGCGCTGCCACTCGGCGATGTAGGCGTCAGAGCCGCCTTTGCCCGCGCGCATCGCGGCACGATCGACGGCTTCCTGAAAGCGCTGCGACAACATGATCTTAGATGTCTCGCGTCCGCGCTTGACGACGACCTGCGACGGAATGTCCCGCCACGAAATGATAATCAAACTCGCCATCAGTAGCGCTCCTTGTTTACGAAACGGCGCAGGCTACGTTCGAGATCACCGTATCCTGTATGCCTGAATTGATAGTCAAGTCCCAAGCGTCCGGCAATATCCTTCGCGGCGCGCACACTGTCGGCATCTTCATTCTGAGCGAGATACACGAGCCGCCGGTAATTACCGAAATACTGACTCTGTAATTGCGGATGGCGATCGAGTCCGAGACCGCGAAACACTAAGCGCTCGAAGTGTCGCACCAAAAAATCCGTCAAAAAGAAACTGGCGGGCTCGGCCTCGGCAAGTTCGGCAAAGGTTTCCACAGTGGCAAAGAACTGGTAGCAATGCACGCCCTCGATCCGCTCTACTCCCTCTTCGCGAAGCACTGCATCAAGCGCACCCGTGGTCCCGCAGTCAGCGTACGCCACGAAGATTTCGGCGTATCGATCGCGATGCTGGATAATCGCTTCGCGCACCGCCGGTGCAATACGCTCAGGGCGATTGTGCAACTCGGGTGGCAGACAGTACACCTCGAGCGCGAGCCAGCCGTACAACTTGCGCAGCGCGGCGATCTCCCGGGCGAGCGCACCGCAGGCAATTACGAGCTGGCGGCCTGCGCTCGCCATGGCCGATCGTCAGTTCGCGCGCGCGGCAGCGCGCTTCGCCGCCAGCAGCGACTTGGCGGTCTCAACGGCGATGGCGGCGTCGCGGCAGTAGGCGTCGGCACCGATCGCCTTGCCGAACTCTTCATTAAGCGGCGCACCACCGACGAGCACGATGTACTTCTCTCGCAGATTCTTTTGTTTGAGCGTGTCGATCACAACCTTCATATAGGGCATCGTGGTCGTCAGCAGCGCCGACATACCGAGGATATCCGGGCTGTGCTTCTCGAGCGCCTCGAGATATTTCTCGACCGGGTTGTTGATACCGAGATCAATGACCTCGAAACCCGCGCCCTCGAGCATCATCGACACCAGGTTCTTGCCGATGTCGTGAATGTCCCCTTTGACCGTGCCGATCACGATCTTACCGATAGGTTCAGCACCGGTCTCCGCAAGTAGCGGCCGCAGGATCTCCATGCCGCCCTTCATGGCGTTAGCCGCCAACAGCACCTCGGGCACAAACAAGATGCCATCACGGAAATCGATGCCGACGATACGCATGCCCTCGACCAAAGCGTCGTTCAACACCTTATCGGGGCCCCAACCTCGCTCGAGAAAGATGCGGGTAGCCTCTTCGACCTCGGGCTTCATGCCGTTGTAAAGATCGTCATGAACCTGCTCGACCAGCTCTTCGTTGTTGAGCGATCGCAGGTCGAATTCAGCTTCCGCGGCGTCGGTCATTGCAGCCCTCGTGGCCCCGTTGAACCCAGCGGATGGTAAGCGCCGAACCCACTCCTGACTGGCCGTTTCGCGACAGTCACTTGCTCACCGACGACAAGACCAGAACCGCTGAGCCGAGTCCTTGCGAGGACCCCTCGCCGGCAGTCTGGCTGCGCCGCTCCGCGCTCGGCGGTCGCCCGAAGTAGCGGCGGTAGCACTTCGAGAAATGGGGCGGCGACTGAAAGCCGCACGCCGCCGTGACTTCCATGATCGGCATCGAGGTTTGCAGCAGCAACTCTCGCGCCCTACGCAGCCGGATTTCCATGTAGTAACGCTTCGGCACGCAGTTGAGATAGCGCTTGAATAGCCGCTCGATCTGCCGCCGCGACAAGCCCGTCTCGCGCGCGATCGCATCGAACGCCAGCGGTCGCTCGATGTTCTCTTCCATGAGTTGCGCCACTTTCATCAGGCTACGATGCGTGAAACCGAGTTGCGCGCGCAGCGGCACATACTGACTGTCGTGATCATCGCGTACTCGCTCGAGCACGAATTGCTCGGATACTTGCCGCGCGATCGATCGACCATGCTGCTGCTGGATCAGATTGATCATCAGATCGAGCGGCGCCGTACCGCCCGAACAGGTATAACGATCACGATCAATAGTGAATACTTGGGTGCGAATCTCGACCAGCGGAAACTCCTCGTGCAGCGCGTGCACGTTTTCCCAATGGATCGTCGCCTTATAGCGATTCAGCAGACCCGCCCGCGCGAGCACGTAACCGCCGGTGCACAAGGCGCCGAGCGCGGCGCCCGCCTCGGCGCGACGGCGCAGCGCCTTGCTGAGCGGTGCACTCACCGCATCACGAACATTGATGCCGCCACAAACGAACAGAATGTCGACTTTACCGAGATCTTCGAGCGCCATCGTCGGCGCCAACTGCAGGCCACTGCTTGCCGCTTGGCTCTCGCCCTTCAGAGAAACGATATGCCACTCGTACAGCGTTCGATTGGCGACGCGATTGGCCATGCGCAGCGGCTCTAGCGCGTTAGCCAAGGCGATCAAGGAATAGTTGGGCAAAGTCAGAAACGCGTACGTTCGCTTGCCCTGAAAAATTTCGGCGTCCACTGGCGCGAGAGTATGCGGCAGGCCCGGACAGGATGTCCAATTCCGGCATTTCCTCGTCGCATTTGGATCGGTGGCGGGAGCGCTCACGGCTACACTCTCGACATGAAAACACATGCGCGAGTCGTGGTAATCGGGGGTGGCGCGGTGGGCGTGAGCACGCTCTATCACCTCGCCAAAAAAGGCTGGTCCGATGTAGTGCTACTCGAGCGCTCGGAGCTCACCGCGGGCTCCACCTGGCACGCTGCGGGCCTGCTGCCGCTCTTCAACATGAGCTACACGGTCGGCCAGCTACACAAATATTCGGTCGATCTCTACAAGCGCCTGCCCGCGGAAACCGGACAGGATGTCAGCTTCCACGTCACCGGCAACCTGCGCCTCGCCACCTGCCGCGATCGCATGGACGAATATCAAAAATATTGCGGTACGGCGAACACCATCGGCGTGCCTTTCGAGGTCATCACGCCGAGTCAGGTCAAAGAACTCTGGCCGCTGATCGAACTTGGCGGCACGGCCGATACGCCGCCCGTGATTGGCGCGCTCTACCATCCGGATGACGGGCACATCGCCCCCGCCGATCTCACCATGGCGCTGCGCAAGGGCGCGCGTGCGGGTGGCGCCGAAATCTATGAACAAACCGAGGTCACCGCGGCCGCACACACCGCCTCGGGCGAATGGCGATTGCAGACCACGCGCGGCGAGATCATCGCCGAGCATGTGGTGTGCGCCACCGGCAACTATGCGCGACAGACGGGTCGCATGTTCGGGCTCAACATGCCGGCGATTCCGGTCGAACACCAATACATCGTTTACGAAGAATCACCCGAGCTCAAAGCGTATCGCGCGGCAGGCGGACGCGAGCTTGCAGTACTGCGCGAATCCGATAAATCCTATTACCTGCGCGAGGAGCGCATGGGCTGGATTCTCGGCCCCTACGAGGCCGGCGCCCCGGCGCGCTTCGCCGACGGCGTGCCCGACTGGTTCGGCAAGGACCTGTTCGCGGGCGATCTCGATCGCCTGCTGCCGCATATCGAAGCGGCGCAACGCCGTGTACCGGCGCTCGAGCACTGCGGTATCAAAGATATCGTCAACGGACCGATCTCTTACACGCCCGATGGCAGCCCGATGGTGGGTCCGGCGTGGGGCGTGCGCAATCTTTGGATCAATGAGGGACACAGTTTCGGCATCACCGCCGCGGGCGGCTCCGGCTGGCAGCTCGCCGAATGGATCGTCGAGGGCGAGCCCGGCATCGACATGCTCGCCGTCGATCCGCGGCGCTTTGGGCCCTACACCAGCAAGCGCTTCGTGGTCACCAAGAACGAAGAAACGTATCGCAATGTCTTTACGGTGCACTACCCCGATGAGGAGCGTGCGGAGGGTCGACCGCTCAAAACCAGCCCGATCTACGAACGGCTGAAGTCGATGGGCGGCGTATTCGGTCAACGCTACGGCTGGGAGCGCGCCAACTGGTTCGCGCCACCTGGCGCCGCTCGCGAGGATGTCTGGAGCTTCCGGCGCAGCAATTACTTTGAGCATGTCGGCAATGAGTGTCGTCGACTGCGCAGTGCCGCCGGCGTGATCGACCTTACGCCCTTCACCAAACACCGGGTCACGGGCCCGGGAGCCGAGGCTTGGCTCGACCGGCTGGTCGCCAACAAAGTGCCAGTCAAAATCGGCCGTATGGCGCTCTGCCATGCGCTGACGCAGCGTGGAGGAATTCGCAGCGAATTCACCATCACCAAGCTTGCCGACCATGACTATTACGTGGTCAGTGCCGGTGCGGCCGAGCGCTACGACAGCGATTACCTGCAAAAGCATCTGCCGACCGATGGCTCGGTACAACTCAATAACGTCACCATGCAGCGCGGCTGCTTCGTGCTCACCGGCCCGCGCGCCCGCGACGTGCTCGCCAAACTCACCGATACGCCGCTCGACAACGCCTCGTTCCCCTGGCTCACCGGTCAGGTGGCCGAGGTCGGCATGGCGACCGACGTCTATCTGTTGCGCGTGAACTTTGTCGGCTCGCTAGGCTGGGAATTGCACTTCCCCATCGAGTACGCGCATCACCTCTTCGAGGCGATTTTTGCCGCGGGTGCCGAGTACGGCATCGGCATGGCAGGCATGCGCGCGATGGAATCTTTGCGCATGGAAAAGTCTTATCGTATGTGGGGCAGCGATCTGACCCGCGACTACACGCCGTTCGAAGCCAGCCTTGATCGTTTCGTGCGCATGAACAAGGGCGATTTCATTGGCAAGACCGCACTCGAAAAACAACTTGCGAATGGCGTACCGTATCGCTTCGTGACGCTTGAGGTTCACGGCGTGACCGATGCCGATCCGCTAGGCAACGAACCGCTGTTCACGGCCGATGGCCGCATGATCGGCCGTGCGACGGCGGGCGCCTACGGACACGTGCTGCAAAAGAGCCTCGCCATCGGCTATGTCAAACCCGAGTTTGCGAACGTAGGCAGCGCACTGCAGATCGAAATTCTAGGGGAGCGCAAGCCGGCCACCGTCGTGGTCGAGTCACCCTACGACCCGACTAATAACGACCTGCGGGCCTGAGCGGAGTCGAGCGTCGATGCCGCGTCAAAAATTTTCAGGCCTGTCTTTGCTGTGGAACAGCCTCGGTCAGCACCGCGGCTGGCGCGAGCAGTGGCGGCGTGCCGAACCCAAGGCCGAATACGACGCCGTCATCATCGGCGGTGGCGGTCATGGCTTGGGCACCGCGTACTACCTTGCGGCCGAGCACGGTCTGACGCGGATCGCCGTGCTCGAAAAAGGCTGGGTGGGCGGCGGCAATACCGGCCGCAATACCACCATCATTCGCTCGAACTATTTGTTTGATGAAAGCGCGCGCCTCTACGACCACGCGGTCAAGATGTGGGCCGATCTGTCGCAAGTGATCAATTACAACGTCATGTACTCGCCGCGCGGCGTGATGATGCTCGCGCACACCGTGCACGATGTGCAGAGCGCCAAGCGCCACATATACGCCAATCGCTGCAACGGCGTCGACAACGAGTGGCTCACACCCGAAGAAGCGCAAGCCTATTGCCCGCCGCTCCATATCGACCCCGGTCTGCGTTACCCCGTGCTGGGCGCGGCCTTGCAGCGTCGTGGCGGCACGGCGCGGCACGATGCCGTGGCCTGGGGCTATGCGCGAGCCGCTGATGCACTCGGCGTCGATATCGTCGAGAACTGCGAGGTCACGGGCATTCGTCGCGATGCGACCGGCGCCGTCGAAGCACTCGAAACCTCGCGCGGGCTGATCCGCACGCGCAAAGTGGGCGTGGTCGCGGCCGGTAACACGAGCGTGGTTCTCGGCATGGCCGGCGTACGCGTGCCACTCGAGAGCTTCCCGCTGCAGGCACTGGTTTCGGAACCCGTCAAACCGATCTTCCCTTGCGTGGTGATGTCGAACGGCATCCATGCCTACATCAGTCAGTCGGACAAAGGCGAACTCGTGATCGGTGCCGGTACCGACATCTACACCTCATACACGCAACGCGGTGCGCTGCACATCAACATGCATACGCTCGAAGCCATCTGCGAGCTCTTTCCGAACTTTCGTCGGCTGCGCATGCTGCGCAACTGGGGCGGCATCGTCGATGTCACCCCCGATCGCTCGCCGATCATCGGCAAAACACCGGTGCCCGGTCTTTATGTGAATTGCGGTTGGGGCACGGGCGGTTTCAAGGCCACACCGGGTTCGGCGCATGTTTTTGCCTGGACGCTGGCCAATGATGAACCGCATCCGATCAACGCACCGTTCACGCTCGAGCGCTTCCGCGACGGGCATCTGATCGACGAAGCCGCGGCGGC
>VGUP01000115.1 GCA_016874175.1 Gammaproteobacteria bacterium
GGAGGCCGACTGGTTCAAAGGAATTGTCGAGGGCATCAAACTCGTGACAGCGGGCAGAAAATTTTTGCCCGAGCAGACGTATTCTTTGCACCTGACCTGTGCCGCACGCAGCGCGGCGGCGCTCGCCGCCGACCTCGACGCCTGTCGTCAAGCCTGTGCCGCACACGGCGGTCGCGAAGTTCCAAACTCCATTCCGAAGGCGATCCGCGCCAATCTGTTTCCGCCGCCCGATGGCGTGCTCGGGACCGAGGGTGAACGTTGGGCGGCCCTGAACGCCAAAGTTGCCCACTCCGATGCCACCAAAATCATGGCAGCGAGTACACGCGTCATCGATCCCTACCGCGAGCGGATGCGCGAACATGGGGTCTGGATGACCCACCTGCTGATCGCGATCGGCACGACGGCCTTCAGTTTCGAGCCCGTGCTGCGCTGGCATGACGAGTGGTTGCCTATTCATGGGCGCGCGCTTTCGCCTGCAGTCCGCGCGCGCTTGCGCGAACCTGCGCCGAATCCCGCAGCGCGAGCGTTGGTGGACGAAATTCGGCAGCAGTTGGTCGCGCTCTTTGCAGAGCTTGGTGCGGCGTCGAATCAACTTGGCAAAACTTATCCCTATTTCGATTCGCTGCGGCCGGACGCGGCAAGAATCGTCAGCGCGCTCAAAAACACCATCGATCCTTCAGGGACGATGAATCCGGGTGCACTCGGCTTGCCACCGCCGCAACAAACTTGCTGAACCTTCCGCAGCGCGGTCCGACCCGATATCCTTCGCGGCCCTGTCGGCCGTGTGGCCGGCCTTGCCGACCGAGTCCTCCATGACGCCCGAAGCGAACGTTCGTACCAGTGAGGCTTTGCGCAATGTGCGCTACGAGATTCGTGGTGGTCTTGCCCGCCGCGCGCTCGAACTCTCGCGCAAGGGCTACGAGATCATCTCGCTGAACATCGGCAACCCCGCGCTGTTCGGATTTCGTACGCCCGAGACCATGCGTCTTGCCATGATCGAAAATTTTCCCGAGAGCGAGGGCTACTGTCACCAGAAGGGCATCTTTCCGGCGCGCGAAGCGGTGGTTATGCAGCAGCAGGGGCGGGGTGTGCAGGGCGTCTCGGCTGAAGAGGTTTTCATTGGCAACGGGGTTTCGGAGCTGATCGATCTCGCGTTGCGCGCCATGCTGAACGATGGCGATGAGGTGTTGGTACCGAGCCCCGACTATCCATTGTGGACCGCGGCCGTGAATCTCAATCGCGGGCGGGCGGTGCACTACCCCTGTCGTCCGGAAAACGATTTCGTACCCGATCCGGACGAGATCGCGGCGCTGGTGACGCCGCGCACCCGGGCGATCGTCGTGATCAATCCAAATAATCCGACCGGTGCCGTGTATCCCCGCGCCGTACTCGAGCGCATTGTCGAACTTGCCGAGCGACGCAGCCTCGTGTTGTTTTGCGACGAGATCTACGACCAGATTACCTATGATGGTGCCGAGTTCGTGCCGCTGGCGACGCTCGTCGAAGATACCGTCTGCGTCACCATGTCGGGCCTTTCAAAGATTTATCGGGCCTGTGGCTATCGGGTCGGTTGGGCGGTCATCTCGGGTAAACTTCGCACTGCGCAAGATTTCATCAACGCGATGGAGTTGTTGGCCTCATTGCGTCTGTGCAGCAACGTGCCCGGGCAGTGGGCCGTGCAGACGGCGCTCGGTGGTTATCAAAGTATTCGTGAACTCTGCGCCCCCGGTGGGCGCTTGTACGAGTCGCGACGCGCCATCGTTGAAGCCACCCGCGATAACCCGGCGTTCACCGCACGTGTGCCGCAGGGCGCGCTCTATGGCTTCATCGGCGTGAGCGACGAGATTCCCGGCTTTGACGATCAGGCGTTTGCGCTCGAACTGCTCGAGCAAAAGCACGTGTTGGTGGCGCCCGGTGTGAGCTTCAACGTGCCGTACACCAACCACCTCCGCATTACCAATCTGCCCGACGCCGCGACGCTGCGCACCGTGTTCGCGCGCATGGGCGAGTTGCTCGAGGAATATCGGCAGCGACCCGTCAGTGGCGAGCTCAAAGCCGGCCGTCGACGCTGATCTCGAGGGGGGCGCCACCCGGCAGTGCCGGCAAGAGGCCGGTAATCTTTGGGGTAGCCCGCAGCGTGGCCTTATAGGCGCCGGGTTCCGTCAGGCGGGCCTCGCCCGCAAGCATCAACGGCCCGCCCTGATCTTTGATGCGCCCGGTCACCCCGGCAAACTCGGCGACAAAGTCGCCGATTGCGGCATTGAATCGCAATAGCCGCGTGCCGCGCAGTGCGACGGCTCCGCGCAGCGCGGCGAGTTGACGGCGCTCATCGAGTTCGATCAGCAAGCCGCGGCTTTCCAGCTTGCCGGCAACGGCGGCAAGCGGTCCGAGCGTGAGGTCCGCCGGCATGGCGTCGCGCAAGGCTTGCAGCGAGAGTTGCGCCGAGTCGATCTGCAGCGCCACGCGACCATCGAGTCTGGCAGCGATGAGGCCGGTGACGCCGGCGCCGCTTGGCGAAGCCGTCACGCCGCCCTTCGGGCTCCAGACGAAGCCGATGTTCGCGATAAAGGGTTGCCACTGCGGTCGATGGAGTTGCCAGTGCACCTCACCCGAGCGACTGCCGCGGATCGAGAGCCCCGTGCATTGGCCCGCCCAGACGCTGCCGCTCAGCTCGCTGCACTGCACACCCGCGGGCAATAGCGCAGCAAAGAAACGCGCGGGCAGCCAGATGAGAAAGCCGACGAGTGCGCCGCTGACAACGAGCATGATAATCAGTCGGCGACGACTCACGAGCGGCGGGGGGCAAGTTCGAGCGCGGCGTTCACCCGACCGCCGCCGGCGGCATCGAGGCGCAGCCGTCGAATATCGACTTTCGCGGCCTCGAGAGTCGCGACCAGCTCGAGCACGGTATCGAAGGGGACGGCCGTGAGTTGCAGTTTGGCCGAGCCATCGGCACCGGCTTCGACCTCGGGTACCGCCCCGGCGAGCTCTCCCACCTGGCGGGCGAGGGTGAACAGCGGCAGCTCGGCGCTCGCGCCGAGACGTACACTGCGGCGCAGCTCGGCGAGCTGTATGGGTAGGTCAGCCAGTTGCGCTTGGCGGTCGGCGAGACGTTGCTCGGCGGCGCGCGCTTTTTCATTGACGGTCAGCAGGCCGCCGATCAGTAAGATGGCGGCAACGGCCATGCTGCCGAGGCGCAGCGTACGCTGGTCGCTCGCGGGCAGCCGGGCCATCGCCTCCCTTAGCGACTGCCAGAGCGCCGATATTTTGAACTCGCGTGACGTCACGGAGCACGCTCCACTCGCGCTCTGTTCAAGGTGAGTGCGACCCGTCCGTCGGTCGTCGCATCTTTGCGGACTTGCCAGTTCGCTGCTATCAAAGATTTCTCGATACCGTCGGTGGCTAGCGAGCTGCGGAACTCGATCCGCACGTTACCGGCTTCCACCGCGACGAGTCCGAGGGAGTCGGCGGCCGCACCGGCGGCGGTGAGGTCAGCGAGGGCAGTCGTCAGCGCGCGTCCGCTACTGCCACGCATGCCTAGCAAGGCCTGGGCGTCGCTCAGCGAGTGAATCTCGGGTCGTGCCGATTTCACAGCGTCGAACAAGGTGCGCTCGAGCAGTTCGGCTGCGGTGTTATCGCGTTGCCACACGAATATCCGCTCGCCGACGTGCAGCAAAAACATCACCGCTACGAGTACCGCGGCCAGCCGCCAACGCGTGATTCCGGTTGCAGCCGACTTTCGGGGCACAAACTCGCCCTGCAAAAGATCGATGGGGGTGGCGATGGCGAGCTGCGACACCAACCACGGCAATGGCGAACTCGGCAGCGTCGGCCAACTGACGCGCGAAAAGCCTGCGGCCGCATGTTCGACCAAGGCGGCGTGGCGCGCGCGTTCATCGGCGGTCGCATGAATTTGCAGTCCAAGCGTGGCGGCCGGCGGATCCGTGGGCAAGAGCTGCAGCGCGGCGGCGAGATCGTCGCTGCGCGCAACCACAGCGTCACCGCTCGGGCTGCGCAACAAGAGCTCGCCTGCGCGCATCCAACCGATCACATCGCCGGGTTTGGCCGCGACGCAGGAATCTTCGAGATACATTGCCGCGGGCTCCAGCCCCTGCGCCCGCAAGCGTTCGACCCAGCTCGCAAGTCGCGCCCGCAGCATGACGATTACCGGCACATCGAGCCCGGCTTCGCCGCTGCTCGTGGCCGCGCGCGCCGCAGCGCGGCCGATTGCGAAGTGCTGCGCGTCGAGGTCACCGGCGAGTAATTCTTCGAGCGCGTAGGGAAGACTGGCGCGAACTTTGGCGGCCGACATTTTTGGCAGCCGTGCCGTGGTCGCGAGCGCCTCGGACCCGGGGAGCAGCGCGATGACGCGTACCCCGGGACAACGTGCCGCGAACTCGGTCAGCGTGCCCGTCGTCGCTTCGGCCACGACACTGCCATCGGCGGCGACGAGGAGTCCCTCGACGGGCGCGTCTGCGACGAGTTCAGCAAGGCGAAGGTAGAGCGTCTGGGTCATCGACTGCGTCAGTTATGGCGTCGTACGCCGCAGCATCACTCTCAGGCGAGGTGGGCCGGGCGGTGCCGGTTCGTAGCGCAGCAGACTGTACAAGGAGAACCTCGCGGTGCCAACGAGACTCGTCGTCTGTAGCTGAAAATAACGACTGCGTTCACCGAGCCCCAGGCCGCGATCCAGCCGCTCGAAGGCCTCCGGGGTGCTAAGCGCCGCCTTGAAGGCATCGCGCCGCGGAAAACAATCGCGCTCTCGATTGCGGGCGAGGTCATCCTCGGCACCCAGCCACTGGCGTTCATCGGCGAGGGCATCGAGCAGGGCGGGCGTCGCCGTACAAAGATTGATCGATGCATCGCGCGGCAAGGCCGCCACATGCGGCGCTAAGCGCGCAAAGCGCGCCATGTCGAAGCCCGGCAGCAGCAGCAGCTCCGAGATCGAAGTCACCGGACGATTCGGGGGGCGATAGCCCGGTCGCAACGCGGTGTAGGTATCGTCTTCCGCGCCACCGTTGCTCGGCAAGTCATCGGCGTCGATCCAATCTGCAAGCTTGGGCGCCCACGCGGGCTCGAGCTCGAGTACTCGCAACAGGCGCTCGAAGATTTCCAGAGCGACCGGATCGATCCGCCCGTCTTTATCGATGAGGCTGTTGAGATTGAATCGGCCCTGCAAATCTATCAGCTGCCCCTGCAACACACCGGCATCTTCAACTTCAATCGGCCCGAGCGGATTTGCCCAGCGTTGCCCGGGGTGAATCGGCGCATTGCCCGTGTCGAGTTCTTCACCGAGGATTCGCGCGGCGAGCGCCTCGGCGCCGCCGGCCAGCAACAGGGCGCGCCCCTGTCCCGAGGTGCCCTCGCTGCGTCGCAACACCAGCCCGGTGTCAAAGAATATCGCCGCCGCGATGGCGGTCGCGATCGCCACGACGATCAGTGCGGTCATCAGCGCGACGCCACGCGCGCGGCTCATCCCGGTACCTCGACGAGGCAACGAATGACACCTTGTGTCTCGCTCTCCAGGGTGAACTCGATCGCCCGCGGACGACTGCGCAAGGTGCCGGCGGCGCCGCCTTCGGTGGGCTGGTTTTGTGGCCAGATATCCGTCCACTCGCCACGCCCATCGAGAAAGCGAAACTGCAGCGTAAGTACGCCGCGCAGCAGTACGCGGCGGGTGGCTTGAGTGCCCTGGGCGCGATCGAGCGCGGGCCAAGTCATGCGGACTAGCGCGCCGTTCTCCAACGAATATTCGATACGCTGCAGGCTGCTGCGCGCATGCGCCGAGGCGCCGGCGCGACCGCTACGCGTAAACGCGAGCGGCGTGGGCGTACCGGGCGCAGCGCTCAGGGCGGGCGAAATACTACGACCGAGCTCGTCGCGAATGGGTCGTGGATCGAGTTGCGACAGATCGTTGCCGAGCACGCGCACCACTCGTTGCAACTCGCCGAGATTGCGCTGCACTTGCAAAATTTGCGCGCGGTTTGCCGCGACTTGCGCGAGCCCCGCGTAGCCGATCGCGAATATGACCGCAGCGACGAATAGCGCCACCAGGAGCTCGAGCAGCGTGAATCCTTGCGGCCGTCTCATGGCGGGGTCCTGACGGCAGTGTCCCACAGCGCGTCCGCATCGCCACTCACAACCAAGTTTTCACCGCGCCCACCACGCAGCGTGACCAACCAATCGCTCGCGCCCTCTGCACGAACTTCGACGACGATGGCGATGACGCCATCGATGGCGGTGCGCTCGATACGCTGCCGCCATTGAAAGTCACGCCCGCCCATGGTGGCCTTGCCCTCGCTGCTGCCGAGTGCCGGGAAATCTTTGGCGAGCCGTGTTTCGAGAATGCGGTTCGCCGCCACCCACTCGGCGAGGCTGCGCTCACGCAGGCGGTTCGTGCCATCGGCCGAGGAGACCAAGGCCGACATGACAGCGGCAATACCGAGCGCGACGATCACCAAGGCGACGAGCACCTCGATCAGCGTGAAGCCGCGCGCGCCGCCGAAGCGCGTGAGTCCGACGCGCGCGATCATCGGCGCACCTCGCGAGCTGCCTCGAGTTCACGCAGTTGCAGTTCCCCCGCATCGTCGGGCGACAGCCGCCAAACCCGCGGCGGCGAGCCTATGGTGGCCCGCAACTCGAAGGCGGTGAATTCGCCAGCCGCATCGACTCCGAAGTCGGGCGCGGGTGAGGGACCGCGCTCCGGCTCTCGACGCAACAGCACACGTCTGCCCTCGACATCGAGTTCGAGCTCGAGCGGGTTCGCCCAACGCGCGCCACCAAAGACGCGATCGGCTATCGGCAGCCAGCGGCTGGTGGCGGTATCGAAAGCCAGAACCTCATAACCGTCGGCGAGCAGGCGCACGCCGTAGTCCCGATTTTCGAGCTCGGCGCGGTCGCGCGCGTCGAGCAGCAGCGACTGCAGGCGTTCGAGATCGCGTGCAGCGCCATTTTGCCCGCCGATCAGACCAAGGGCGAGCAGTGCGCCTCCGGTGACGATGGCGATGATCGTCACCACCACGAGAATTTCTAAGAGGGTGAAACCCCGGGTCTTCAATTGCCTAGCGACCAATTACCGATGTTGTCTTCGTCGGTGTCCGGGCTGCCCTCGAGACCGTCGGGACCTAGCGAATAAAGATCGAAACCGGGTCCGCGTGTGCTGGGTTGTCGATAACGGTACTCGCTGCCCCAAGGGTCGCGCGACAGGCGGGCCATGTAACCGCCGCTGCGCCAGTTACGCACCGCGGGGTCATCGGGTTTTTGTACCAGTGCCGCGAGGCCTTGTGCGGTCGTTGGCAGGCGCGCGGTGTCGAGCCGATACATGGCGAGCGCT
>VGUP01000116.1 GCA_016874175.1 Gammaproteobacteria bacterium
GCAAACTGGCGTAGTCCTTGCGCAAACGCTGCAGCAGGTCGGCGCGGATGCTGGGATGCACGATCAGACGCCGCAGTGTCGTGCAGCGCTGCCCTGCGGTGCCGACGGCCGCAAACACGATCGCGCGTACCGCGAGATCCAGATCAGCCGAGGGCGTGACAATCATCGCGTTGTTGCCGCCAAGCTCGAGAATACTGCGACCAAACCGTGCCGCCACACGCGGCCCCACGAGGCGACCCATTCGCGTCGATCCGGTCGCTGACACCACAGGCACGTCGTGAGCGTCGATCAGTGCCTCGCCAAGCGCTGCGCCGCCGATCACGCATTGCAGCAAGCCCGCAGGCGCATCCGCTCCGAAACGCGCCAGCGCCCGTTCGACGATCCGCATGGTCGCGAGCGCGGTCAGCGGCGTTTTCTCTGAAGGCTTCCAAATCACCGGATTGCCGCACACCAGCGCGAGCGCTGCATTCCAACTCCACACCGCGACCGGGAAATTGAATGCCGAGATGACCGCACACGGGCCCGCAGGATGCCAAGTTTCCATCATGCGGTGGCCTGGGCGCTCCGACGCAATAGTGAGCCCATAGAGCTGACGCGAGAGTCCGACCGCGAAATCGCAGATGTCGATCATCTCCTGCACTTCACCCAGGCCCTCGGCGACGATCTTGCCCGCCTCGGTCGTAACCAGCGCTGCAAGCGCCCCTTTCTCCCGTCGCAATTCTTCGCCGAGCAAACGCACCAACTCGCCGCGACGCGGCGCGGGTACCGAACGCCAACTTTCAAAAGCGGCTTTTGAGCGCGCGAAGATCTGTGGCATCTCGGTGAGTGCGGTCACGGGTGCGCGGCCAATCTCGCTGCCATCGATCGGCGAACGAACGACTATTTCATTGGATGGGACAGCCATGCAAAGACCCCCTGAAAAACGGCGTCTGATTTTGCGCGACACCGTTGAGTTTTGAGTGGCGCGAAGGATTACTCAGTCCGCAGTATTCCACAAGGCCCGATACGCACCGTGGCGGTCGTAATCCTGTGCCTGCTTGAGGGGGTCAAAACGGCGGCCGGTGCGCGGATCGGTACCGCGCCCGGCAATATAAAGCCAATTACCCTGATTACTGTACGGGTCATAGTCGATCAACTGGCGCTCGAACCACGCGGCGCCCGCGCGAAAATCACCCTGCAAATCATTGACCAGCCAGCTCGCCGCATTTTGTCGCATGCGATTGGAGAGATAACCGGTCGCAGCAAGCTCGCACATCGCCGCATCGATGAAGGTTTCGCCGGTTTGCCCCGTGCACCACCGTTCGAAAGCCTGCGGGTCGTGTCGCGGTGGCGGCAAAGATGAAAGCCCAGCGGCACGGTACAGACGTCGACCATGTTGCAAATGCAGCAGACGAAAATGATCGCGCCATAGAAGCTCGAACCAGATCCAATACGTGTCTTCGTTCGCCCCCTGCTCGTCTTCGTGGGCGCGCAGCGCTGCATACACCGTACGGGGTGACAAAGCGCCGCTCGCCAGCCAGGGCGAAAACTTGGTCGAATAGTCCAATCCCGCCAAACCGTTGCGGGTTTGTTTGTAGGTCTGCGGCAGCCGACTCGAAAAATACCGCCGTACATGGGCGAGCCCGGCGCTTTCGCCACCACGCCAGGCCTCAGTGTCGTAGGGAAACGACGCTCTCGGATCAACTGGCGCTCGAGTCACGCCGAGCACATCGTCTATGTTCGTCGTCGCTGCAGTCATTTCCAGCGTCGGTGGCGGCGGCAGATGTTCGATCGTCGGCAGCGGCGCGCGCGGCGTGACCTGGGCTTTCTCGACGCTACGACGAAAATCCGTGAAAATCTTTGGCAGGAGTTCGGCCGTAAACGGCAAATCGTCAGGCTCGAGTAGGCTTGACTGCCAGATTTCTTCGACTGCGACCCCGACCGCGCGCAAAGCCTCGATCTCATCGCTTTCTTCAGGCGCAGCGATCCGCTCGCAAACGACGCGCACGTCCGGGCCCAGTGCGGATAGCCATTGGCGAGGGCTGCCCTTGAGCACGCGTAGTCGCTGCCCACGCGCACGCAGTGCACGATCAAGATCGAGTAGCGCGTCGGCCAAAAAAGTCCGCCGATGTCCACCCATGCGCGAAAAACCCCAGCGCGTGGTGTCGTCTTGCCGGGGGTCGTGGAAGTAGACACAAAGCAACTGATCCGCTTGGGCTGCACTCAGTGCCAGCGCCTGATTATCGTGCAGGCGCAAATCATTACGGAACCAGTGGATGATCATCGGCGCACCGCCAGTGATCGCAGCGCAGACCCGCCAGCGCGACGACAGCGCTCCGAGCAATATTTGACTTGATCCCAGTTGCGCGCCCAAGCCTTGCGCCAGCTCATGGGTCGCTGACAAACCGCACAGGGTTTGCTCGGCAAAGATTGCTTGTTGCCGCGAAAGCCGCGACGCGGCTCGCTCATGCCCGACGCGCCGCGGCCAAAACGCGCTCGGCTTGCAGCACATGCGGACGATCGATCAATTTGCCGTCGAACATGAGTGCTCCCGAGGCAGGTGCGGCCGCAAACGCGGCGAGCACACGCTCAGCGTGTTCGATCTCCGCTCGGCTCGGCGTGAAGGCCGCATGCAGCGCGGCGATTTGCGCAGGATGAATGGCGAGTTTCGCGCTGTAGCCCGCGCGCCGCGATGCCCGCGCCCGCGCCTCGACCGCGGCCAAATTTTTGATTTCAGTATCGACCGTATCAATCGCTGCAACACCCGCCGCTGCCGCCGTATAGAGACAACCCGCGCTCGCAAGCTGGTACGGCATGGCGTAGTCGCCGCTCTCTTCCCGATTACCTGCCGCCCCGAGTTCGGTCGCGAGGTCCTCGGCGCCCCAGGTCATCCCGGTGACTCGGGCAGGCGGGCGCGTGAAAGTACTGAGACTCAGCATGGCCTGCGCAGTCTCGGTAATCATCGGAATCAACCGAATACTGTCTGGGACGAAACCCTGCGCCGCCTCAAAAGCCTGCAACCAGTGATCGACTTGAGCGACATCGTCGCCATTGCGCGCTTTGGGCAAAACGATTCCATCCGGCTTAGCGGGTGCTACCGCAGCTAGATCGGCGAGTGCTGCCTTCGATTGCACCGAATTGATGCGTACCCAGATCGGCACGCCTCGCTCGCCCTTGGCGAGCCAGACCGCGATCACCGCCCGCGCCTGCGGTCGACTTTCGACCGCGACAGCGTCTTCCAGATCCAGGATTACGGCATCTGCGCCGCTCGCCGCGGCTTTGACGAAGCGATCGGGACGATCACCCGGCACGAACAGCATCGAACGCATGCCTCACCACCGTCTTACTCCAAAAGGGTGCGGAATCATACCCGCGCGGCGCGATTGACTGCATCCGCACATCAAAATTGGGTGATGCAACAACATTTTATTTGGTAAGTAATTTTTGATATTATTTTTGGCTTGATAATGTAGATGCTGATGTCTGACCAATAACAAAAATTCGTCGAAGAAAACCGCCCCAGTCGCGACTTTGCTGCACGCATGTTCGTGTTTCAAATTTGTGACATCGATCTCGCCGAAAAAAACTCGGTCGAGCTGCGGCGCCTCGACGAGATTGCTTTGCCAACGCATGCCGCGCCATCCCAGCGCCCTGCCTCGGAGCTCAACCACGTCACGCGCGCCCTGCTGCTGCCCTTCGCCATATACAAACTCGGCACGAGTTCGGGTAACCCCCCGTCGCAGCCGCGAAATCAGCGTAGTTCATTACGGCATCCGCTTCCTGACCCATCCAGTCCATGCCGAGGCAGACGAGACGATCGCCATGCACATCGCCGGGCTCCTCGAAGAATCGACCTGAGCCGTCAGCCGAAGGTATCCTCCTCGGGTCCGCGCACTCTCGCGGAGTGTGCCAAGGGAATCACGGATGTCCGACAACTTGCTCGATGTGCTGAGTGTGGGCGCCGGTCTCTCCGGTATCGGTGCCGCCGCCGAAATCCGCCGGCAGTTCCCACGCAAGAAAATTGCCATCCTCGAGTCGCGCGAGCGCCTCGGGGGCACCTGGGATCTCTTCCGCTATCCCGGTGTTCGCTCGGACTCGGACATGTACACGCTCGGCTACAAGGCGCGACCGTGGCGCAAAGCCCAATCCATTGTCGATGGCCCCTCGATTCTCCGCTACCTGCGCGAGACCGCAGAAGAATCGGGTGTCGCCGGCATGATCCAATACGGCAAGCGCGTCGAGTCTGCGGACTGGGCCAGCGATCGCTGCGAATGGACCGTGACCGTGCGCAGCACTGATGGCACGAGCAATACTTTGCGCAGCAAGTTCCTGCACCTGTGCACCGGGTACTACAGCTACACCGAGGCGTATCGCCCGAATTTCGAAGGTGAAGCCGATTTTCGCGGGCAGATCATCCATCCGCAGTTCTGGCCTGAAAGTCTCGACTATTCGGGCAAGCGTATCGTCGTGATCGGCAGTGGCGCGACCGCCGTAACGCTGGTGCCTGCCCTTGCAGAGAAAGCCGCACACGTCACGCAGCTGCAACGCACGCCTTCCTATGTCGTCAACCAGCCGGGCAATGACCCGTGGGCTCGTGCACTCGGCAAGATCTTGCCCGCCGCACTCGTCTATCCGCTCGTGCGCTGGAAACACATCCTCGTCAGCTCATTCTTTTACAAGATGGCGCGCAAGTATCCGCGTCAATTCGGTGCGTACCTCGTCGAACTTGCCGCGGCCGAGCTGCCCAAAGATTTCGATGTGCGTAAGCACTTCAAGCCGGCGTACAACCCGTGGGATCAACGGGTCTGCGCCGCGCCTGATGGCGATATTTTTCGCGAGATCCGCAAGGGCCGCGTGAGCGTGGTCACCGATACCATTGACCGATTCGTGCCCGAGGGCATACGGCTCGCATCGGGCGCGGTACTGCCAGCCGATATCGTGGTCACCGCCACCGGGCTCAAAGTGCAGCCGCTCGGCGATATTCAAGTGTCGCTCGACGGCAAAGCGGCCGACTTCACCGATACCATGGTGTATCGCGGCGCGATGCTCAGCAGCATCCCCAACTTGGTACTGACCTTTGGCTACACCAATGCCTCGTGGACGCTGCGCGCCGATCTGATTGCAGCCTACGTCTGCCGTCTTTTGCGGCATCTCGATCGTCACGGGCTCGACTATGCCGTGCCTGTTCGCGACTCGAGCGTCGGTGAAATGCCCTTCATCGATTTCAACTCGGGCTACGTGTTGCGCGCGCTCGATCGTCTGCCCAAACAAGGCGATCGTTTTCCGTGGCGCGTACATCAAACCTACTTGCGCGACCTCGGCGTGACGCGTTTCAGCAAACTCACCGATCCCGCGCTCAAATTCGGTCGTGCTCAAAAACGCGACGCCACCTGATTCGCAAAGAGACTCGCCAATGAAAAGCCGCCGACTCGACTATCGCGACAAGGTCGCCGTACTGACCGGCGCTGGCAGTGGTATCGGGCGTGCACTCGCGCTCGCGCTCGCGGCGCGCGGTTGTCATCTGGCCATCGCCGACGTCCGCGAAGACACCCTCGCCGCAGTCGCCGCCGAACTCGCCGACTTTCCAGTGCGGGTCTCGACCCATGCCCTCGATGTCGCCTCGCGCGAACAGGTGGCGAACTTTCCGGCGAAGGTACTCGCTGCTCATTCAACCGTGGACCTGCTGTTCAACAACGCAGGGGTCGCCGTGGGTGGACATTTTCTCGATACCTCCGAAGCCGACTACGACTGGCTGTTCGAAATCAACTTTCACGGGGTGGTACGTATGACGCGGGCATTTCTGCCCAGCTTGCTGCAGCGACCAGACGCACACATCGTCAATACCGCGAGCCTCTTTTCATTGATCGCACCGGCGGGACAAACTCATTACTCGGCGAGCAAGTTCGCGGTCCGCGCCTTCAGCGACGCACTGCGTCATGAGCTGGAGCGCAGCACCGTCGGCGTCAGCGCCGTGTGCCCAGGCGGTGTGGCGACGGCGATCGCCCGCAGCGCACGGTTCTCCGCCGCGTTGCCGGCCGGGGCCGTCGAAAAACAACTCGAGCGTTCGCGTCGCCTGCTGCGCATGCCGCCCGAACGTGCCGCGCAGATTATTTTGAGCGGTGTCGAGAAGCGCAGCCCACGCATCATCGTCGGTTATGACGCCTGGCTCGGCTACCTGCTCGAGCGCGTACTACCCACGGGCTACTGGTCCCTCATGCGTAACCTCACCTCTTGAGCGGTACAGTCATAAGTCTCCCCCTCATAGCACTGCTGTTGCTGGTCGCGATTTTCGGCGGGCTCTGGCTGTTCTCGCGTCGTGTGGCTGCAAACGTCGAAACGAGAGTTCCAGCCGTTGGCAAATTTGCCGAAGTCGCCAACGCGCACCTGCATTACCTCGAACGCGGCGAGGCCCGCGCAGACCAACCGCCCATCGTCATGCTGCACGGACTCGCCGGTCATCTGTATCATTTCAACTTTGCGCTGGTCGATGAGCTTGCCAAAGATACGCGCGTCATCGCCATCGACCGCCCGGGCTCGGGATATTCGCGTCGTGATTACGGCAAGGCGACCAAGCTCACCGAGCAAGCCGACACCATCGTCGCTTTGCTCGATCAGCTCGGAATTCACCGCGCCGTGTTCGTCGGTCACTCGCTGGGTGGCGCGCTCTCGCTGACCCTCGCGATACGCCATCCGACGCGCGTGGCCGGGTTGACGCTGATTGCGCCGCTGACGCACATCTCGGATCGGCTGTCGCCGGTATTCAGGGGAATTGCGATAAAGGGCCGCACCGCCCGGGTCCTGGTGGCGCATTTGCTTGCAACGCCGATGTACATCATGAATAGGCAAAAAATCATGCCGCAAATCTTTGGTCCGGAAATCGTACCCGCGGGATATGCCACGCAGGGCGGCGGACTGCTGACCTTGCGGCCTTCGCAGCACATCGGCGCAGCGGAAGATCTCGGTGCGGTACCCGAAATCATGCCGGGCATCGAGGCGCGTTACGAGGAACTCAATCGCCCCGATGCACCCCCGATCGACCTGCTCTACGGTCGCGAAGATACGATCCTCGATTACCGCGTGCAGGGCGAGGCGTTCGCCGCGTGCGTTCCCGCCTGTCGGCTCACGTTGGTGAGTGGCGGGCACATGCTGCCGCTTACCCAGCCCGCATTTTGTGCTGCCACTATCCGCGCGACACTGGCTGCGGCGCGCGCCTGAACCCGCATGCGTCGGCAGCGCCTGATCATCGCGAGCCTTTATATCGCCGCGATTTTTTTGGGCGTCGGCAGCGCCTGGCTATGGCTGACGCGA
>VGUP01000117.1 GCA_016874175.1 Gammaproteobacteria bacterium
TGGACGAGGGTTTATCGCACGCCGTTACTGAAGTTTTCGTGCGCCTGTACGAAGAAGGTCTGATCTATCGCGGCAAGCGGCTCGTCAACTGGGATCCGGTCCTGCAGACGGCGGTGTCGGATCTCGAAGTTTTGAGCACCGAAGAAGAAGGCTCGCTGTGGAATCTGCGCTATCCACTCGAAGATGGCAGCGGGCATGTGGTGGTCGCGACCACGCGACCCGAGACCTTGCTCGGCGATACGGCCGTCGCGGTGAACCCCAAAGACGAGCGTTATGCCGCACTCGTCGGCAAATCGCTGCGCCTACCCATCGTCGGCCGGCTGATTCCGGTGATTGCCGACGACTACGTCGATCCGGAGTTTGGCTCCGGCTGCGTCAAAATCACGCCTGCTCACGACTTCAATGATTACGAGGTCGGCGCCCGACACGGCCTTGCGCAGATCAACGTATTTACGCCTGATGTGCGAATGAACGATGCCGTTCCCGAACATCTGCGCGGACTCGATCGCTTCACGGCGCGCGAGCGCGTGCTCGCAGAGCTCAATGCAGCGGGTCTCATCGAGCGAATCGACAAGCGCAAGCTGATGGTGCCGCGGGGTGATCGTTCGGGCGCTGTCATCGAGCCCTACCTCACCGATCAGTGGTACGTGAAGATCGCGCCGTTTGCCGAGCCCACCATTGAAGCCGTGCGTAACGGCTCGATCCGCTTTGTTCCGGAAAATTGGTCACGCACCTATTTCGAGTGGATGCGCAATATCAAAGATTGGTGCATCAGTCGCCAGTTGTGGTGGGGCCATAGAATTCCCGCCTGGTACGACGACGCCGGCAAAGTGTATGTCGGTCGCTCGGAAAGCGAGGTGCGCACTCGCCACGGACTCGCGGCGAACATCACGCTACGCCAGGACGACGACGTCCTCGACACCTGGTTCTCCTCGGCACTCTGGCCGTTCTCGACGTTGGGCTGGCCCGCGCAGACCGCCGAACTCAAGCGTTTTTATCCGACTTCGGTGCTCGTCACCGGTTTCGACATCATCTACTTCTGGGTGGCCCGGATGATCATGATGGGCATCAAATTCATGGGCGATGTGCCCTTTCGCGAGGTCTACGTGCACGGCCTGGTGCGCGACTCCGAAGGGCAGAAGATGTCGAAGTCGAAGGGTAATGTCATCGACCCGCTCGATATCGTCGATGGCATTACGCTCGAAGATCTCGTGCGCAAGCGCACTACCGGGCTCATGCAACCGCGCCTCGCCCCGGCCATCGAAAAAGCCACGCGCAAAGCGTTTCCGGAGGGCATTTCTGCATTCGGTACCGACGCACTGCGCTTTACGTTTGCCTCGCTCGCCACGCAGAGCGCTGACCTGCGCTTCGATCTCGCACGCGTCGGCGGTTATCGAAACTTTTGCAACAAACTCTGGAATGCCTCGCGCTATGTACTGATGGGTCTTGAGGATGCCGACGGCAAAGCGTTAGACCCGCAGCTATTCGACGGTGAATGCGCGAACGGCAT
Organism: Gammaproteobacteria bacterium; assembly: GCA_016874175.1. Classification (GTDB taxonomy): domain Bacteria; phylum Pseudomonadota; class Gammaproteobacteria; order Steroidobacterales; family Steroidobacteraceae; genus UBA964. The sequence continues at coordinate 1,511 of VGUP01000117.1, forward strand.
CGCCGACCGGTGGATCGTTTCACGTCTCGGCGAGACGCTGCACCAAGTCGATCAGGCCTTCGCCGGGTACCGCTTCGATTTCGCAGCCTCTGCGCTCTATGAATTCACGTGGTACGAGTTCTGCGACTGGTACCTCGAACTCACCAAGCCCGTACTGCAATCCGAGCACACTTCGACCGAGGCCAAGCGTGCCGCGCGGCGCACCCTGGTGACAGTACTCGAAACACTCTTGCGCGCCCTGCATCCGTTGATGCCGTTCATCACCGAAGAAATCTGGCAGCGCGTTGCCCCGCTCGCCCGCGTCAAGCTGACTGCGCAAGCGACCATCATGACCGCCGCCTGGCCCAAGGTCAGCGACTGGGCACGTGACACGGCTGCAGAAACCGATGTCGAGTGGATCAAGGCTTTCGTGCTCGGCGTGCGGCAGATTCGCGGCGAGATGGATATCAGTCCCTCGCGTCGATTGCCCGTACTGCTCGAGAACGCCGACGCCAGCGATCGCAGCCGTCTCACCACCCACGAAAATTATCTGCAGCGACTCGCTGGGCTCGAGGGCCTGCGTGTGCTTGAAGCCAGCGAGACCGCCCCGCCCTCCGCGATCGCGGTCATGGGGGCAATGCGCGTGTTGGTGCCCATGGCGGGCGTGATCGATCCGCAAGCCGAGGCGGCGCGACTCGATAAACGCATCGTCAAAACTCGTGACGAGATCAAGCGTGCGAACGCCAAGCTCGCGAGCGAGAACTTCGTGCGTAATGCGCCACCGGAAGTGGTCACGCAAGAGCAAACCCGGATCGCGGACTTCGAACGCACGCTCGCGAGTCTTGAGGGCCAACTCGCGCGGGTACGCGAGTTGCTCTGACGATGGCGCGCATCCTGCTCGTCATCGCACTGATCGGCATCGTCGTCGTTTATCTTTGGCGCCGCCGCCGCGCGGCTGCCGCTGCAATTTCCGCACGCACCTCGCAGACCAACGCCGCCGATTTGCCACGGCTGCCGGGCGCGAGAACAAGCATTCTCGAGCGGCACGTTCGGCTTTGGCACCGACTGCCTACGCCTTTGCAGGAGCGTCTCTTGCCGCGTCTTGATGAGTTTCTCGAGCGAATTCCCTTCACTGGCGCCCATGATTTTGCGGTCACGGAGACCATGCGCACCGTGATCGCTGCCCAGGCCTGTATCGTCACGCTCGGTCATGAGCATTATCCATTCGATGATCTGCACGGCATCACGGTGCATCCGGACGAATTCGTGGTGGCAGAGTCGGCAGAGGATGAGGACACGGGCGTCGTCACCGAGGGCTTCCGCACGCTCTCTGGACAGGCCCACGGCAGCGATCGGCTCGTACTGTCGTGGCGCGACGTCGACGAGGCGCAATCACGCGATGATGGCTATAACGTCGTCATCCATGAGGTGACGCATTTTCTGGAGCACAGTCATCCGGGTGGCGATCCGGCGGCGCACGTGGCGCTCACCGCGGCGTATGAGTCGCTGTGTGCGGCCGTCGATCGCGGCGACGAAACCCTGCTCGACCCCTATGGCGCCGAAGATCTCACCGAGTTTCTCGCCGTCGCTGCCGAGTTTTTCTTTGAGCGCCCCGCTGATCTCGCCGCGCGTCACCCGACGCTTTACGTGCTGCTGCGCGACTCGTTCCGGCTGGACCCGGCGAGTTGGCCACCGCCACCCACCGCAGTCGGTAACGCCTCGTCGTAATTTTCCGGGCGTTTCGCCATCTCGGCGCGGAAAAACGGCTTGAACAGCGCCATATCGGCGACATAGTCATCGGTCGGCATTTGCGGCGGACCGAAGACGATGCGCTTGCGCGAGAAATCAAGCGCCACCGGCACCATCGGCACCCCTGCACCGCGCGCCACGTGATGAAACCCGTGCTTCCAGTCGGCCACTCGACTGCGCGTGCCCTCGGGTGCCAGCGTCAGAATCATGGACTCGCGCTTGTTGAATTCTTCGATGTAGGCCTGCACCACGTGCCCAGCGCGACTGCGATCGATGGCGACTGCGCCAAAATGTCGACCAAGCGGTCCCAAGGGCCCGTGCAGCGCCGTGTCTTTGGCAAACCAAAGAGCCTCGATCTGCAGCGCGAGATAGACGAGAAAGCCCACCACGAAATCCCAGTTCGACGTATGTGGCGCAACCACCAGCACGAACTTGCGCAAGTTGGGCAGATTGCCCTCGACGTGCCAACCCGCGAGCCACAGCGCCGCGGTACCGACCGCTCGACGCCAGGGGCTCCGAACCTTTGGGGTGTCGGGCGGCAGCCGCGGCACTCGGCTCATCGGCCTGGAACCCGCAGCAACACGAGCCCACCAAAGATGAACAAGACGATGATCGATGAGACCGACAGCCGCGAATCATCGGTAAGCAATGCCACCGTACCGATGAGCATCGGCCCGAGAAAGCTTGCGAACTTGCCCATCATGTTGAAGAAGCCGAAAAACTCGCCGCTTTTTCCCGGAGGGACGAGGCGACCGAACATCGATCGCGACAGACTTTGGATGCCGCCCTGCACCAACCCCACCGCCACCGCGAGGGCAAAGAATTCGGTCACCGTATCGAGAAAATAGGCGTAAATGGTCGCCGACAGATAAACGATGATGCACAGCAAAATGCCGCGCTTGGGACCCCAACGATTGCCAAGCCCGCCGAGCGCAAGAGCCGACGGAAAGGCCACGAATTGCGTCAGCAATAACGCCGCAAGCAGGCTCGATGAGGGCAGCCCGAGGGCCACACCGTAGTCGACCGCCATGGTGTAGATGGTATGCACGCCATCGATGTACAACCAATACGCCAACAAAAAGAGCGTGATGTCCCGATACTTGCCCACATCGCGCAAGGTGCCACGCAGTTCACGCAAGCCCTCGCGGGCCGCGTTGAGCACACCGCTCGCCTGGCTGACCGCTGCGCGCTCCCGCACATTGATCGCGGCCGGTAGCATGAACAAAAACCACCACCCGGCGGCCATGACGAACGAGGCCTGCACCGAGGCAGCCACATCGGCAAGACCAAACCATTGCGGCTTGAGGGTCATCAAAACATTGATGGCGAAGAGCAGCCCGCCACCCAAGTACCCGAGCGAATAGCCGAGCGCCGAGACCTGATCGAGCTCATGCTCGGCGGCCACATCGAGCAGCAAAGAATCGTTGAAGATGTTACCGGCGTTGAAGCCGATGCAGCCCATCATGAAACAGGCGGCCGCCCACCACCATTCGCCCTGCCCAATGAAACCGAGTGCCGCCGTGCCGATGACCCCCACTGTGGTCCAGATCACGAGCTGCCGCTTGCGGCTCGCGGTACGGTCAGCAATGGTGCCGAGGATGGGTGCGAGCACGGCGACCAACAACCCCGCGAGACCATTGGCGAAGCCGAGCCTTGAGGTGCTGACCGTGGGGTCGACTCCCGTGCTCCAGAATTTTTGAAAGAACACCGGAAAAAAACCGGCGAGCACGGTCGTTGCAAAGGCGGAGTTAGCCCAGTCGTAAAGCGCCCAGGAAATCGTTTCGCGACGCTTGTATGGACTCTGGGTGTCGATGGGCCGGTCCCCGCTTAGTTGGCTTGTTCTCGAGTTTCGCGGAACGTGATCTCTGGCCAGCGCTCGATCGTCAGACCGAGATTGACCCTCGAGGGCGCAAGATATACGAGCGCCCCGCTGTGATCCACCGCGAGGTTGTCATAGGCCTTGCTGCGAAACTCGGCAAGCTTGCGTTCGTCGCTGCAATACATCCAGCGCGCCGTGTGCACGCTGATGGGCTCGAAGCTGCACTGCACGGCGTATTCGTCGGCCAAACGGAACGCGACCACCTCGAACTGCAGCTGCCCGACTGCGCCCAGAATCATGTCGTTGTTGCGCAGTGGCCGAAACAGCTGCGTGGCGCCCTCTTCGCAGAGCTGTCCCAGCCCCTTGCCGAGGGCTTTCATCTTGAGCGGATCGCATAGCACGGCGCGCCGAAAAAGCTCTGGTGCGAAATTGGGGATCCCCGTGAAGCCAAGCTCTTCGCCTTCGGAGAAGGTGTCACCGATGTTGATCGTGCCGTGATTGTGCAGGCCGATGATGTCCCCAGCGTAGGCGTCTTCGGCGGCCGAGCGATCGGAAGCCAGAAAGGTAAGCGCATCGGCAATGCGTACATCTTTGTCGAGTCGCACATGATGCAGCTTCATGCCACGACTGTACTTGCCTGAGCACAGACGCAGAAAGGCGATCCGATCGCGATGCGCGGGATCCATGTTCGCCTGAATCTTGAACACGAAGCCGGTCAGCTTTTCTTCGGTGGGCGCCACCTCGCGCTGGCGAGTCGGCCGCGACAAGGGCCCCGGCGCGTGCTGCGTGAACGCCTTCAAAAGTTCTTCGACACCAAAATTGGCAATCGCCGAGCCAAAGAATACCGGCGTCTGCTTACCGGCTCGGTAGCGCTCGAGACTGAATTCCTGCGTGGCACCGCGCACGAGCTCGATCTCCTCATCGAAAGCCTCGGCCTGATCACCGAGCAGCTCGCGACCCGCCGCGCTATGCAAGCCCTCGATCACCACGTTCTCGCCGAGGCGTCCACGCTCGCCGGCCTCGTAGACATAAATGCGATCTTCAACCAGGTGATAAATGCCCTTGAGCTCGCGTCCCATGCCGATCGGCCAGGTGACCGGCGCGGTCGCGATCCCCAGCACTTTCTCGATCTCGTCGAGCAATTCGATCGGCGCTCTGCCGTCGCGATCGAGCTTGTTGATGAACGTCATGATCGGCGTATCGCGCAGCCGGCAGACTTCCATGAGCTTGATCGTTCGCTCCTCGACCCCTTTTGCGCAGTCGATCACCATCAGCGCCGAGTCGACCGCCGTCAGCGTGCGGTAAGTATCTTCGGAGAAATCCTCGTGGCCCGGGGTGTCGAGCAAATTGACGATGCAGTCGTTATACGGAAACTGCATCACCGACGAGGTGACGGAAATGCCGCGCTGCTGCTCGAGACGCATCCAGTCGGAGGTGGCGTGTCGCGCGGCTTTCCGACCTTTGACCGTGCCTGCGAGCTGGATCGCACCGCCGAACAGCAGCAGCTTTTCGGTGAGCGTGGTCTTGCCCGCGTCAGGGTGGGAAATGATTGCGAATGTGCGCCGTTGCGCGACTTCGTCGCCGAGTTTCATGAAAAGCCCGTTATTTTTCAGCCATTGAGGGTGAGGCGCATCACGACTGCGTCTTCGCGGCAGTGTTCTGCCTGGTAATAGCCGCGACGTACACCCACCTGCTGCAAGCCCATCGCCTGATAGAGACGAACGGCCGCGAGATTACTCGGACGCACTTCGAGGAACAGATCCTGCGCGGCAGCAGCTCGCGACAAATCGATGAGATGCTGCAGCAGGCGGCGCCCCAAGCCGCGGCAGCGGTATTCAGGACGCACACAAAGATTGAGCACATGCGCCTCGCCCGCGCCCACACTGAGAATGCCGTAGCCGACCAGTGACTGATCGAGTTCGGCGACCCGACAGACATATCCCGCACGCAGACAGTCGCGGAAAATCCCTTCGCTCCAAGGAAATGTGTAGCCCGCGCGCTCGGCGGCGATCACCGCCGGGACATCGTCCTCGGCCATGCGCCGGAAGGCGAGCTGCGGAATCCATAAATCTTTGGGCAGAGTGGCCATGTGACTCAGACTGCGGGAGGCAGCTCAGCGAACACCCGGCGGGCGAACTTGAGAT
>VGUP01000118.1 GCA_016874175.1 Gammaproteobacteria bacterium
AGGACCAAGGGATTATGAGTCCCCTGCACTAACCGCTGTGCTACGGGCCCGCCAGTGGACGCAAGTTTATCAAGCCCTTTCCGAGCCTGCCGGCGACGGCTAGCATTCGGTGCTCTAATCGCCTACTCCGCGAGGATTTTCTGATGAAACTGTATTTTGCTCCGGGCGCTTGTTCGCTCGCCTCTCATATTGCCCTGCGCGAAGCCGGTCTAGAGTTCGAGCCTGTGAAAGTGGAAGGTCGCGGGCGGAAAACCGCCGGTGGCGAGGATTATTCCAGCGTGACTGCAAAAGGTTACGTCCCCGCACTGCGTCTCGACGATGGCGCGGTGCTCACCGAGGGCACGGCCATCCTGCCCTACATCGCAGATTGCAAGCCGGCGTCAAACCTTGCGCCCGCAGCTGGAACCATGGCTCGCTACCGCCTGCACGAGTGGCTGGGGTACATCAATTCGGAGCTGCACAAAAACTTTTCGCCTTTCTTTGCTCCCGGGACTACTGACGATCAAAAAGTCGCAGCCAAAACCAATCTCGGCCGGCGTTTCGACTTCACGCAGACTGAACTCGGCGACAAGCCATTTTTAATGGGTGATGCCTTCACGGTCGCTGATGCCTATCTTTTTACCGTGCTTGGCTGGTGTGCGTATGTAGGTGTTGATCTCGGTCAGTGGCCGGGTCTCAAGGCCTACCACGGCCGTGTTGCCGCACGTCCTGCCGTTCAGGCCGCCCTCAAAGCCGAGGGATTGATCAAATGAGCGACGCCCCGGCTGCAAGCGCTCCAGGCTATCTGCTCGTTCAGGGAAAAGTCACCGATCTTGAGGGCTTCAAGGCGTATAACGCCGCACTGCCACCGATCTACAAACAGTTCGGTGGTCATTACATTGCGTTGGTGCCGGCGCCCAAGGTCGAACTGGCCGAGGGCGAGGCTCGAAACGAGAGTATCCTGATTGCAAAGTTTCCTTCCAAGGAAGCTGCATGGGGTTTTTGGAAGTCTGCTGAGTACGCAGCTGCGAAAAAACTGCGTGAGGGCAAAGGCACGTTCTTTGTCACCGTGCTCGAGGGTCTGCCCGGCACCTGAAAGCGGAATCTTCCTTAATCTTTTAGCGCCAAGCTTTCCGAGTAAAACTGTCATGGAAGACAAAATCGTCACTACGTCACCCTACTTTGGCGTGCTCTGCGAGCATCGCCTGTCGCGACGCAGTCTGCTGGTCAACGGCGGTGTTGCTGCTGCCGTCGCGAGCGCATTGCCTGCCGTTGGCATTACGACTGCAAATCTGCCGAGCCGCGCGACCTACAAAGCCGTCGGACCGACGCGTGAAGACGCCGTGCTGCTCTCACCAGGTTTGCGTCACGACGTACTGATCGGCTGCGGTGATTCGCTTTTTGCAGATGCGCGTAGCCTGAGCGCCCAAGAAATACGTTCGCTGGCTTGGCTGGACGAAAAGGCAGCCGAGCGACAGCAAAGATTATTTGGTACGAACAATGACGCCCTGGCGTTTTTCGCTGCGTCTGGGAAGCGCGGCGCAGGCATGCTTTGCGTAAACCATGAATACGTCGCGCCGGCGCTTTCTTTGGCGATGCTACCATCGAGTGCTAGCGAGCGGTCAAAGAACAGGGAGTCTTGGATTAAGGCGTGGCCGCAGGTAGTCCCGTGGATGCAGGCTGCACACGGCGTCAGCGTAATCGATCTAAAGCGCGGTGCCCGTGGCTGGAGCGTGGTGCGTGGCGGCCCATCTACTCGACGTATCACTGCGAATACGCCGATGCAGATCATGGGTCCAGCGCGTAGCAATGTGCTGATGCGTACCAATGCTGATCCTACGGGCACGGTGGCGCTCGGTACGTTTGCAAACTGCGCGGGCGGTAAGACGCCATGGGGCACTTACCTCACTGCCGAAGAGAACATTCACGATTATTTTGGTGGCGCGCGTTCGTGGGCAGCCGAGTCGAGCGATGAGGCAACCAAGCTCGCCCATCGCCGCTGGCCACTGCGAGAACGCTCGGCCTACGGCTGGGAGGTGGTCGATCCGCGTTTCGATGTCCGACGCGAGCCGCGTGAGCCTTTGAGGCACGGTTGGATCGTCGAGATCGACCCGCAAAATCCCGAATCCCCACCTAAAAAACGCACTGCTTTGGGTCGGTTTTGCCATGAAGGCGCGAATACCGTCCTGACCAAAGATGGACGAGTGGCCGCCTACATGGGTGACGACACCAAGTTTGAGTATGTCTACAAGTTCTTGACTCAGGGTCGCTTCGATGCAAAGAATCGCGCGGCGAATCGAGAGTTGCTCGACGAGGGCGTACTGCATGTCGCGCGCTTCGATGCTGCAGGCCATGGCGAATGGCTAGCGCTCGTTCATGACGAGAATGGACCGCTCAATAGTCGAAATGGATTTCGCAGTCAGGCCGACGTCGTGATCAAGTGCCGCGCGGCGGCCGATATCCTGGGCGCGACGCCGATGGATAGGCCCGAGGACGTCGAGCCCAGCCCCATCACCGGGCGGGTCTACATGTCACTCACCAAAAATGATGATCGCGCGATCAAACGCGCGGAGTTCACGGGTCGCGAGATCGACACTAGGCCCGACCACGCCAACCCGCGACCCAAGAATGACTTCGGTCATATCGTTGAGCTGATCGAAGATAATGATGACGCTGCGAGCACGCGTTTTTCCTGGAATCTGTTTCTGCTGGCTGGCGATCCGCGCAATGCGAACGCAAGGTTTTTGACGCGGGCCGAAGACCTCCGCCCCGACAAACTCGCGCGTGAAGATGTTTATTACGCAGGCTGCGCCGATCGAGCAGCGGTAAGTCCGATCGCCTGTCCCGATAATCTGGGGTTCGATCCCTCGGGAAGACTATGGATCGTGACCGACGCCGATGAAGAACTGATCGGCAACAACGGCTGCTTTGTCGTGCCGACGAGTGGTAACGAACGCGGTCAACTGCGACAGATCATGAGTGCGCCGGTCGGTGCCGAAGTCTGTGGTTGCGAATTTACGCCGGACGGCACAACCTTGTTCTTGTCCATCCAACATCCCGGTGAAGGCGGTACCGTTGATACGCCAGTGAGTCATTGGCCCGACGGCGGTAATCTGCCGGCTCGGTCGGCTGTCATTGCGGTAAGTCGTGAGGATGGTTCACCGCTGTAAGCCCCGGGGGTTCGCCGTACAATCGGCGGCATGACACTCCCGAAAAGCCAGCTTCAGTACCAGCTCGTCAAACAACAGCAAGGCTTCAGCCTGCAACTGCGCGAAGGCGCGCCGATTCGCGCCCCGGCGGCTGGCGAATTGGTGGTGCGCGTGCGAGCAACTTCGCTCAATCGTCGCGACATCATGGTGATGCGCGGCTTTTACCCGGTGGGTTCACGCGAAACTTTGGTCCCGCTATCCGATGGCGCAGGTGAAGTGATCGCGGTGGGCGCAGGCACCCAGCGCTGCAAAGTCGGCGATCGTGTGGCGGCGATTTTTTTCCAGAACTGGATCGAAGGACGACCGACTGCAGCCACTGCGGCTAGCGCCATGGGTGGCGCCACCGACGGCATGCTCGCCGAATACGTCACGCTCTCGGAGCACGGCGTCGTACCCATTCCTGCTGGCATGAGCTTTGAAGAGGCGGCAACGCTACCTTGCGCCGCAGTCACTGCTTGGAATGGTCTCGTCACCCGCGGTGCGCTGGTGCGCGATGACTTCGTGTTGCTGCAAGGCACCGGCGGAGTTTCGATCTTCGGCCTGCAGTTTGCCGTCGCGGCGGGTGCCAAAGCGGTGATCACGAGCTCGAGCGATAGCAAACTCACGCGCGCAAAAGAACTCGGTGCAGTTGCCACGATCAACTACAAAAATACGCCAGAATGGGCGCCCGCTGTCCGTGCGGCGACCGCCGGTGTGGGCGTGCATCACGTACTCGAAGTCGGCGGTGCCGGAACACTCAAGCAATCTCTCGAGTCACTTGTTCCCGGCGGTCATCTTGCCATCATCGGCGGACTTGCAGGCTTTGGTGGTGATATTCCTGCAGTATCGCTGATCGGTCGCAGCGCGAGCGTCTCTGGAATCTTTGTTGGCTCACGCAGCAACTTCGAAGACGTGAACGCCTTCATCACCAAACACTCGATCAAGCCGGTGATCGACAAGGTGTTCGAGTTTCGTGACGCCGAGGCGGCCTTCACGTATATGGATACGGGCAGCCACTTCGGCAAGATCGTCATTCGTCATTGAACACGATTGCCGAATTTTTTGAGCGCGAACGAGTCGGCGGACGGCCGCTGGTTGCCGCCTTTGTCATTGCGACGCAGGGATCGACCTACCGCAAGCCTGGTGCGCTCATGCTTTTTTCGGATAGTGGCGAGCGTTGTGGCCTGCTCTCGGGAGGCTGCCTCGAGGGCGATCTGCAAGATCACGCGCTGCAGTTGCTACGTAGCCAGCAGCGAACTCTCGTCAAAACGTATGACAGCAGAGGTTCGGACGATCCGGTCTGGGGGCTAGGTCTCGGCTGCGAGGGCCTGATGCAGGTCTTGCTGTTGCGCATCGATGCGGCTTCGTCCCACGAGCCGCTGAATTCTTTATTTAGCGCTGCCAAGTCGCGCATATCGGCTGCCTTTGCGATAAACATCGAAACCGGAAACATTGCAAACTCTGCTGAGACATCGACTTCACTGAACGGCAAGCTGTTCACGGTTACGGCCGAACGCGTACCGAGCCTGCTGCTCTGCGGCGCGGGTCCCGATGCCGAACCGGTCGTCACTCTTGCGGTCATGCAAGGTTGGAAGGTGACGCTGGTCGATCATCGCCCCGCCTACATCGACGCCACGCGCTTTGCTCAAGGCGCGCGGCTGCTGCGCACGGACGCCGACGAACTGGATGGCGCCGTCAATCTCGATGAGATGGATGCAGCCGTCGTCATGAGCCACCATCTGCTTGCCGACGGCAAATATCTCGCGGTACTCGCACGCTCGAAAATTCCTTATGTGGGTTTGCTGGGCCCCGCAGCCCGCCGTGAACGCTTGTTCGCGGAGCTCGGCTCCGCCGCAGAGTCACTTCGAGCACGTCTGCGTGCCCCCGTCGGTCTTGATCTCGGCGGGCGCACGCCCGAGGCCATCGCGCTGTCTATAGTTGCCGAGATTCAGGCGGTACTGCACGAGTGCGGCGGCGCGCCGTTTTCGGCTGGCGATCAGGCGAGCGACTTGGCTTCTTTGAGGTCGCGCTCGGTCAAGCGATAAAACGACAGCGGGATCAACGATATCCCGAAATAGATGCAGGGCAGGAAGGCGGCGCAATAACGAATGCCATCTATGGTCTCGGCGGTCTGCACGGGCGCTTTCGAGTCGAAACCGAACCACGCGTAGGACAAGAGCAATACCGACGGGGCAAACGCCGAGGCGACTTTTTCCACGACGCTGTAGAGACCAGAGTAGATGCCCTCGCGACGCAACCCCGTACGCTTGAAATCATAGTCGATGGTATCAGGAAGCATGGACTGGCCCATCAACAGCAGGCCGGCCGCCCCGAATCCCTTGAGAGCGGCACGCAGACAGAAAAACCAGAATTCTTCGGCGGGGGTTGCCAGCAGCCAGCTCAAAGAAACGATCGAGAATGAGGCCGTAGCCAACATATAGGTCTTTTGCTTCTCGATGCGCTTGGCAATCCAGCTCCAGGCAGGCATCGAGATCACTTGTGCCAAAAAGCTGACTCCCGTGAACCACAGCAGCCACGTCCCCGGGTTTTCTTTCCCGAGCACATATTTGATGATGAAGATGCCCATCGCTGCCGTGGTGAATAGCCCAAACAGCTGTGTGGCCTTGGTGGCCAGTAACGCGATGAAGGGCTTGTTCTGCAAACCGAGCCGCACTTGATCAGCGAACGGTGTGCGGGCCGCTGACCGCTCGGTCGCATTGCCTTTGGCAGTCCCGAAAAACGCCCAAGCCATGAACACCGTGATGGCGCAACCGAGCACCATACCCATGCGCGAGTAGCCCTCTGCACCGTCGCCCATCAATTCGGCGAGGCGTTGACTGGCCCCGGCTCCGATCAAAGTACCGATGGCGATGAACAGTACTCGGTACTGGAACATCCGCGTACGTTCTTGATAGTCGCTGACCAACTCGGACGGCATGGCCATATAAGGTACGTTGAACAAGGTATAGCCGGTACCGACGAGTGCAAGCACGGCGACGACGGCAATAACAGAATCGGCGAATGGCATCAGTTCTAAAGAAAAGAATGTGGCGAACGACAACCCCGACACCACAGCACCAAATAACAGGTAAGGTCGGCGACGTCCCCAACGCGATCGGGTACGGTCGCTGATCACACCGACGAGAGGATTGCTTATCCAATCCCAAAGCTTGGCGATAAACAGCAGAGTTACGACGGTAACCGCGGAGATGCCGACGACGCTGGTGAGATAAAACGCCTGCAGCGCGGCGAAGCCGTTGAGCAACAACGCAGCGCCCAGCGTGCCGATACCCCAGCCAAAATGCAGTCGCCAGTTACTGTTGGTCGTCATGTTCGCCCCCCGCGATCTCGGCACATCATGACACAGCGTAGGGCGACGAGATTTACCAGGGCAGTCGGTCGCCCGTGTAGAGGATCATCTCCGCATCCTGCGTCAGATTGTCGATATGATCGATGACGGCCGCGACACTCTGCGGCGCCTGGATAACGCCCGGACCCTCATAACCGCTTTGGCGTAGCAGTCGGGTGTCGACCATTCCCGGCGCAAGGATGCCGATCTTGACACCTTGCGCGCGCACCTCGGCTTGCAGGGTGCGCATCGCCATGTTCACGCCCGCCTTGCTGATCCGATAAAAATAAAGATTACCGAATCGTGAAGTATTGGCGATCGAGGAAAGGCCGCTGGTGATGACCACGACCTTTTTTTGCTCGCTTGCTTGCACATTCGCCATGAACGCTTTCGCCATGGCTAGCGGCCCGTAGGTATTGATACGCAGCACCTCCTCAAAGCTCGCGTAATCGAGCTCATCGAATGATTGTTTGCGGATATCGCCGAGCCAGCCGGCATTATTGAGCAAGACATCGATCGGTTGCTGTCCGAGGCGCGCGGCAAGAGCTTTGATGTCCGCGTGATTGCCAACGTCCAAGGGCTCGAGGCGCACGCTGCGATGACTCTTC
>VGUP01000119.1 GCA_016874175.1 Gammaproteobacteria bacterium
CTCGCTGCCGTCATAAACCCAATACCGGCCGGCGCGACTGAGATCGAGCGCAGCAATCACCTCGCGCATCCCGCTCACGCTTTGCGGTGCATCGATGTCGGCGCGCGAGCCGCCAAGGTCCGTGCGCACCCAGCCCGGGTGGATGGCAGTTGCGGCGATGCCGTGACTTTTGGCGAGATCGATCGCTATCGATTTCATCATCGCGTTGACTGCGGCCTTGCTCGCGCGATACGCATAAAGGCCGCCGATGCGATTGAGCGCCACCGAGCCCAGCATGCTGGTCAGGGTGACGATTTTCTTTTGCTCGGAGCTCGCAACATGCCCCACGAAGACTTCCGCCATCTTCATTGGTGCGATGACGTTGATGCGAAATACCCGCTCCCAGTCGGCAAAGTCGGAGTGCCCGAAGCGACCAAAGGCAACCCCTTCGGTAGCGAAGCTTCCGCTACCCATGATACCCGCGGAATTGAGCAGCACGTCGATCGGCATGCCATCGAGTTTGCGCGCCGTCCGCTCGATCGCGGCATGATCTTCGACATCAAGGGTGAGTAGCCGCACCTTGCTCGAGTGCGCGGCAGCCAGCGCGGCGAGCTCGACAGAGGCAGCGGGCTGGCGCGCGCAGGCGAGCACGGTCCAGCCCGCAGCGGCGTATTGACGAACGAACTCGAGACCGAGTCCGCGCGAGGTTCCGGTAATCAGGGTCGTTGGCACGCGAGCGTTCTCCTTGCGATAAGCTGCCGAACCGTATCACAACCTGTCGTCAGCACTTTCAATAACTCCGCCGCATGTCCGAGACCAGAACTCCCACACGCTATCGCAAGCTGGTGATCCACCAAGCCACCGGTGACTTCCGCAGTTCGACATCAGTGGTCGATGAGGCATGGCGCGATCCAGGCTCGGGCGAAGTACTGATCCGCAACGAATACGCCGGCTGCAATGCAATCTTTGACAAAAATCTTTGTCGCAACGCCGTTCGTTATGTGGATGTACAACCGCCGTTCGACATGGGCGTCGAGGCGGTGGGCAAAATCGTCGCCGTGGGCACCGGAGTCACAGAGTGGCGCGAGGGTGATTGCGTCGCGGCGACGCGGCTCGGCTCCGGTTATCGCGAATATCAAATTGCCGCGGCGAGCAAACCCATCAAGGTCCGCGACGCTACGGCAGAAATTCTTGCGCTGATTCCGAGTGGCATCTCGGCCATGGTCGGTCTCGAGCGCATCGGTGAAGTAACGGCTGGTGATACGGTCGCGGTGTCAGCCGCTGCCGGCGGTCTTGGCCATTTTGTGGTGCAGCTTGCGAAGCTGCACGGCTGTCACGTCATCGGTATCACCGGTAGCGACGACAAGCTTGCAGTGCTGCGCGAGCTCGGCGTCGATCGCCCCATCAATTACCGTCGCGAGGATTTACGCGAGGTATTGGCTCGGGAATATCCGCGCGGGCTCGATGTTGCCTATGACTCGGTGGGTGGCGAAATCTTTGATACGTTCGTCGATCACGTGGCGTTCCGTGGTCGGGTAGTGGTGAGCGGCCATACCTCCGACTTCGATCAAGAGATCGAGTTCGTACCGCAGCCTCGGGCCTACCGAAAGCTCTACTGGAAGTCGGCCTCGATCCGCGGCTTCCAGAATCAGGCCTTCCCCGAGTTCTTCGCCGAGGCGGCAGCGCGCATTCTCGACCTTTACTACCAAGGCCGACTGCGTGCACTCGTCGACCCGACCCCTTTCACCGGTCTCGATCAGGTTGCCGACGCCGTCGAGTATTTGTTGGCCGGTAAAAACGCCGGGAAGGTCGTCGTCAAACTGCGCTGAGTTGTCCGCCAGATGGCATTTCGTTGCCTGCGCGCAACAATATCGCCACAGACCGGCATCCCGCTCGGCTGCAGCCGATGCCGTCTGCTAGATTAGGCGCCTGCTGCGCCTCCCTTGGGCGCTGCGGCGAATACCTAACAGGGATCATCAACTTACAGGGACCACGCATGTCTAACCATCGTTTGTTGCCTTTTGCGATCGTGCTTGCCGTGTTGCCGGCCGGAGCCTACTCCCAGAACGACAACTCGTCGGGTGTGCTCGAAGAAATCGTCGTCACCGCCGAACGCCGCGAAGCTTCGCTGCAGTCGGTACCGGTGCCGGTCACGGCCATCACTGCCGAAGCACTGATCAACAAGCAGGTCACCGAAGCCCGCGATCTCGCTCGCTTTGCGCCCAGCCTCAAGATGTTCAACAACATCACGACGCCCACCAACCTCTCGCCCTCGCTGCGCGGCTCGCTGCAGCAGGACGCCTCGCTGGTGGTCGCCGAATCGCCGTTCGGCATCTATGTCGACGATGTCTACATCGCGCGACTCAACGGCAACAACATCACGCTCGCCGATATCGAGCGCGTTGAAGTGCTGCGTGGTCCGCAGGGCACGCTCTACGGCCGCAATACTTTGGCGGGCGCCATCAAGTTCGTCTCGCGTTCGCCGGGCGAAGAAAGCTGGCGCAACTTCAGCGTTGGCGCCGGCAACTTCGATCAGCAGCGCATCAGCCTGAGCACCGGTGGCAAGCTCGCCGACAACCTCGGCGGTTCGTTCTCGGCGCTGTACAGTAACAAGGGCGCGCAGTTCTACAACCGCAACCCCTCGAAGGCTGACAAGGTTGGCGAAGAGACCAACTGGGCAGCGCGCGGGAAGCTTCGCTACACCAGCGGTGATCTCGAAATCAGCGGCTCGCTGTCCTACGCCAATTCGAATAACGACGCGGGTCAGCTGATTCCGGCCTCGACTCCGGCGGTTGCGTCGAACAAGCAGTTCACCCGAGACGATCTCGTGCCGCAGTTCGGCAAGTACACGCTCAACACGCCGAACGTGGTGCGGGCGAATGGTCTCAAGAACTACCCCGAGGGCACGACCAAGCAAACCATCGCCGCACTGAACATCGGCTATGACTTGGGCAGTGCGACGCTGCGCTCGATCACGGGCTATGTGAAGACCGACGATTACTTCACCACCGACTTCAGCGGCAACGGCAACGTCATGGCTGCCAACAAGGCCGCCGCCGAACAGTGGAGCGAGGAGATTCAGCTGCAGGGCTCGACCGACAGCCTGAACTACCTGGTCGGTGCCTATTTCTTTGATGAAGACGGCAAGCAGAACTTCAACTGGAACTCGTACTTCGGCGCTCCGGGCAGCGCAGCCCTGCCGATCTCCTTCAGCGCCATCGATGTCAACACCAAGTCGACCTCGCTGTTCGCGCAGGCCGACTACAAGGTCAGCGATGCGCTCAAAGTCACGGCTGGCATCCGCTACACCGAAGACAAGAAGACCTTCAAGCTCGACTGGAAGAGCTTGCTCGGCGCTCCTCCGGCACTCATCAACTTGAAGAACACGTACTCCGAAGTCACGCCGCGCATCGGTCTCGACTACACGCTGCCAGCGAGCGGTAACGTCGACAGCATGCTGCTCTATTTCTCGGCGGCGAGCGGCTTCAAGTCGGGTGGCTACAACGGCATCGCGATCTTCAACCCGAACGACGCGAAGGCCCCGTACTTCCCCGAGTCGAACTGGACCTATGAAGTCGGTATCAAGACCGACATGCTCGGCAACCGCCTGCGCATCAACGCCAACTACTTCCTCGCCAAGGCCGAAGACCTCGCGCTCAACGCGACGGTCACCAACAGCGATGGCACGGTGGCGTTCCCGGTGCAGAACTCGGGCAAGGCCACCATTCAGGGCCTCGAGGCTGAAATCACCGCTGTTCCGGCGGACGGCCTGACGATGTTCCTGAGCGGCACCTTCGCCATGGACGGCAAGTACGACACGCTCAATCCGACGAGCTCACCGGCGAACGCGCTGAAGAACTTCGGCGTGAATCCGGTCGTGCCGCAGACGCCGGGCTTCTCGTTCACGGTCGGCTTCGACTACGGCGTCGACAACAGCTACGGTCGTACCAGCATCGGTGCCGACTGGTTCACCACCGACGATTACGTCACAGCTGCCACCAACGACTTCAAGGTCAAGGGTTACAGCACGGGCAACGCGTTCATGAACCACTCCTTCAACGACAACTGGTCGGCTCGCGTCTCGGTGAAGAACTTCACCGACGAATACGTGATCACCACCGGCTCGCGCGGCTTTCTCGGCGGATTCATTCCGCTGCGCCCCCGCGAGTACATGTTCACCATCAGCTACAAGATGGATTGACGGTACAAGTCCCGACTCGTGCGCTTAGCGGCGCACGAGTCGGGCGGCTGCCGTCCCGGCCAGACGGCCGAAGGTGGTCGCGGTCAAAAGACCGTTGCCCGCCATGTAACCGGAGCAGCCCGCTCCCGAAATGCCACGTGCTGCGCCGCCGCCCGCAAAGATATTGGGCAGCAAAGATCCGTCTTCACGCAGCACTTGTGCCTCATGGTTCACCGCGATTCCGCCTTGGGTGTGAAACAAGGCACCCGTCACCTTCACCGCAAAATAAGGCGCTCGTAGCGCAGGTTTACGCGTGAAGTCGCGGCCGAAACGATCACCGCACTCACCACGCTGCAAAGATTCGACTTCAGCCACCGTACTCGCAAGACCCGCAGCATCGATGCCGGCCAGCGCAGCCAGCGCGGCGATATCCTCAGCCTGCAGCACCGCCCTCGCTTCAAGCGCATCGCGATAATCGTCGAATTCGAGCATCAGCTCGTGCAGTCGTTGATCGTAGATGTCCCAGGCGACATGCCCGGGTTGAGCGACGACATCCACCGCCTGCTCCGAATAGCCGCGCGCTTCGTTGGAGAAGCGTTCGCCACGGACATTGACCTGATAACCGCCTTCCATAATCAATGGCCAAAGAATCGGTATGCCGCGCCCCGCAGCCAAGCCACCGTGACCCTGATAACTGTGGATGTCGCGGATGGCCGCGCCGAGACCCTCGCCCCAGCAGATCGCATCACCCTTGTTGCCAGAATGACCAAAGAAAGTGGCATCGGCAATCTCGGGGATGAATCGGCGCACCATGTCGGGATTGCCGGCGAAGCCGCAGCAGGCAAGGATCAGCGCCTCGCAGCCCAAATCTTCGACGCTGCCATCAGGACGTCGAATGCGCACGCCGCGTACCCGGTTGGTCTCGTCGTCGACGAACAGATCACTGACCAGCGCATCGGTCAGCACATCGATACCACGATGTCCCACTGCGGCAGCCAAGGAACCCATCAGCTCACGACCGGTGCGATTCGGCGTTCCGTGCATGCGCTTCACGCTATGACCGGGATACAGAAAACTGTCGACGAGGGAGAGTGGCACGGCGTGATCGTCGAGCAACCACTCGACCGTGCGCGCCGAGGCCTGCGCAAGCGCCAGCGCGATGGCCGGATCCGTCTCGCCGTGCGTCTTGGCGACGATGTCGCGCGCGAACAGTTCCGGCGAGTCGTCGATTCCCTTCTCGCGTTGCAGTCGCGAGCCCGCGGCCGGGATCAGACCGGTGGACATGGCCGTCGTCCCGAGCGTCGACGCGTCGCGCTCAAGGACCAAGACCTCTGCCCCGGCCTGCTGCGCCGCCAACGCCGCCGTCAGACCGCAGCCACCGCCACCAATGACGATCACGGGCACGCTGCCAGCGAAATGCGCCTCGCCGGCCGGCAGCAAACCTGATCGACTGGCTGTCATGGTGTGAACTCCATCGGGGGATGCAGCCTAACGAGCCGTGCTGGCCGACTCAACCGACTTCGCGAGGGTGCGGCCCAACTCGGCTACGGCCACGCACCGGACGTACCCGACCTCGATCTGCAACACCCTGCCGGCTGCGACATACGATGCGAGAGTGCATTACCGGGGGTCATCATGAGCACCGCTTCGTCCGCACTTTCGCCATACACCCTGTCGCAACCGACGCTCGATTTTCTGGCTCGAGCGCATGGTCATTTCATCGGCGGCAAGTGGCTGCAGGGCGATTCGGGTGGGACTATCGACATTCACGATCCGGCAACCGGACTCAAGATCGCGCATTGCGCCGAAGGCGGTACCGCCGAGATCGACGCCGCCGTGAAAGCCGCGCGAGCGGCCTTCGAGGGTCCGTGGTCAAAGTTCACGGCAGCACAGCGCAGTGCAGTGCTGTGGAAAATTTCTGATCTCATTCTCGCCAACTTTCAGCAGCTATGCGAACTCGAGATTCTCGATAACGGTCTGCCGACGCCGCTTGCACAATATGTCTGCGGCATGGTGGTGCCGGAGTTCTTTCGTTACTACGCAGGCTGGCCGACCAAAATCGAAGGGTCGACGATCCCTGCAGCACCGCAGGGCAAGCTCCCGGGCGAGGCGATTTCCTTCACTTTGCGTGAACCGATCGGCGTCGTTGGCGCGATCACGCCGTGGAATTCACCGCTGCCCATGGTGATGCTGAAAATCGCGCCCGCACTCGCCACGGGCTGCACGCTGGTCTTGAAACCTGCAGAACTCACGCCACTCACCGCGATGCGACTCGCGGAAATTTGTCAGGAAGCCGGTGTTCCTGATGGCGTCATCAACATCGTCAATGGCTACGGCGAAACGGCAGGTGCCGCGCTCGCTGCGCATCCGGGTGTCGACAAGATCGCTTTCACCGGATCGACTGAGGTTGGCCGACTGATCGTCAAAGCCGCCGCAGGTAATCTCAAAAAAGTCACGCTTGAACTCGGCGGCAAGTCGCCGGTCGTGGTGTTCCCCGACGCGGATCTCGCACAGGTGATCCCCGGCGCCGCCCGCGCCTGTTTTTTCTTACAGGGTCAAAACTGCATGGCCGGCACACGCCTTTTTGTGCATGAAAAAGTGCACGACCAAGTGGTCGAGGGCATCGCTGCCGTCGCACGCGCCATGAAAATGGGGCCGGGACTCGATCCCTCCTCGGAGTTCGGGCCACTGATCTCTGCGCAGCAGCGTGATCGCGTGACGAGCTTCGTCGAGGCGGGCCGGAAAGAAGGCGCGGAAGTGGTCTGTGGCGGACGCTCGCCCAGTCGAGCCGGCTATTTCTTTGAACCGACCGTACTTGCACGGACTACCAACGACATGACCCCCGTGAAGAACGAGATCTTCGGACCCGTGCTTTGCGTACATCGTTTCGGCGATGGCGACCTCGACGCTGTGGCGCGAGCTGCCAACTCGACCATCTACGGCCT
>VGUP01000120.1 GCA_016874175.1 Gammaproteobacteria bacterium
CGGTGTTTGAGCGCGGTGTCCAAGTGGCCGAATTATAGACCAAGCCAATCGAGCGCCGGACCGACAACATAGAAGGAACCGAACACCACGATGCGATCGCCCTCGCCCGCCAAGGCGCGAGCCGTCGCACAGCCATGCGGGACGTCAGGCGCGAGCGCCACACTGCGACACTGCTCGGGCAGTCGACGGCGTAAATCCTCGGCACTGCAACCGCGCGACCCATCGAGTGCGCACAGCACCCAGGCATTGATGACGGGCGCCAGATGCCGACCGATCATGTCGGCGTCTTTGTCCGCCAAAATCCCGGCCACACCGAACGTGTGGCGCGCCGGGGGCAAGCTGCCGAGCGCCTCAGCCAAAACACGCGACGAATCTTCGTTGTGCGCCACATCGAGTATCCACTCAGGATCGGTCGGCTCGCGGGGCGCCACGCGCTGCACGCGACCGCGCAACCGAGCACTTTGCAGCGCTGCGGCGATCAAGCTGGTTTGGACGTCGTGGGTCGGCAAGCGACTCGCGAGTTCGGGTCGTACGCGCAGCCACTGCAGCAATGCGGCGATCGCCACGGCCGCATTGCGTTGTTGCATCGGCCCGAGCAAAGACGGCGACGGCAAAGGGCCATGACTACGCTCTGCGGACTGCCAGTACCAGGAACCGCTATCGCCCGCAACCACCTCGAAGTGCTGATCCAGTGCGTGCATGATCGCACCCAAGCGCCGCGTCGCCTCGGTCACGGAATTGGGCATGTTGGCAGAGCCCAGAATGACCGGTCGCCCAGCCCTGAAAATGCCGGATTTTTCGCGGCCGATATCTTCGATCGTGGGTCCGAGCCAGTCCTGATGATCGAGTCCGACCGAGCACAGCACGGCGACATCAGCATCAATGATATTGGTGGCATCGAGCCGGCCGCCGAGCCCGACTTCGATCACCGCGGCATCAACCGCTTGCTCGGCGAACACGATGAACGCCGCGAGCGTGCCGTACTCGAAGAATGTCAAAGAAATCGCGCCGCGAGCGACCTCAATATGTTCGAAAGCGCTAATCAACAGCGCATCGGCCACGGGCTCGCCGTTGATCTCGACGCGCTCGTTGTAGCGCTGCAAATGCGGCGAGGTATAGGTGCCGACCTTGAGACCCGCCTCGCGCGCGAGTGCCGTGAGAAAGGCGACGGTAGACCCTTTGCCATTGGTACCGCCGACGATGACCGAAGGGATGCTCCAGGGCAGCAAGCCAAGCTTCAGCGCCACCGCTCGGACTCGCTCGAGTCCGAGTTCAATGGCCTTGGGGTGCTGCGCCTCTTGGTGAGCGAGCCAGTCAGTCAGCTGCATCGAGGGCAATGGAAGGCGCCGCTGGCTGCCGCATGAGCATGCGCAGCGCCTGCGCGAGACGCGGCCGCAGATCGCGACGGTCGACGATCAGGTCGATGACGCCATGCTCGAGCAGGAACTCGCTGCGCTGAAAACCCTCGGGGAGTTTTTCGCGCACGGTTTGTTCGATGACGCGCGGGCCTGCAAACCCGATGAGTGCGCGTGGCTCGGCAACGTTCAGATCGCCGAGCATCGCGAGGCTTGCCGAGACGCCGCCCGTCGTGGGGTCGGTCAGCACGGAGATGAAGGGCAGACCCGCCGCAGAAAGCTCGGCAAGCGCAGCACTGGTTTTGGCCATCTGCAACAGCGACAGCAGTGCCTCTTGCATGCGCGCACCGCCACTCGCCGAGAAGCAGATGAGCGGCGTGCGTTGGGCGATAGCGTAATCGGCTGCGCGCCGAAAGCGCTCGCCAACCACCGACCCCATCGAGCCGCCCAAAAACTGGAACTCGAACGCGCAAGCGGCGATCGGCATGCCCTCGAGCGTACCGGTCATGGCAATTAGTGCGTCTTTCTCGCCTGTATTTTTTTGAGCGGCCAGCAGACGATCTTTGTAGCGCTTGCTGTCGCGGAACTTGAGCGGATCTTCAGGTGAAATATTGGCAGCGATTTCGACGGCGGAGCCTTCATCGAGAAACCGCAGCAGCCGATCGCGGGCGCCGATCCGCATGTGATTGGCACACTTCGGACAAACATGCAGATTGCGCTCGAGCTCGGCGCGATAAAGCGGCGAGTCGCAGGCCGTGCATTTGATCCACAGCCCCTCGGGCACAGAGCGCGAACGACGTTCGGTCTTGATGCGCGAGGGAACGATTTTCTCGAACCAGGCCATAGGGCGACTATACCGGATCGGGCAAATGGAAAGCCGCCGGGTATTCGATCCGGCGCAGGCACAGACCCTCGGGGTCGGCGGTCGGCGCATTGAGCCGCCGATCCCGCCCCTCAAGCAGCGCACGCACCGCTTCGGGAGGGCGCAACCCCCGCCCGACCTCGATGAGCAGCCCAGCGATGTTGCGCACCATATGGTGCAAAAAGGCGTTCGCCGCCACATCGATGTGCACGAGGTCGTGCTCACGGTGTACCGCGAGCAGATCAAGGCGACGGACCGGCGATTTGGATTGGCACCCGGCCGCGCGAAATGCGCTGAAGTCGTGCTCGCCAAGCAGGTATTGCCCGCCGTCGTGCATCAGCTGCGCATCGAGGGGTGCTTGCACCCAAAGACTGCGTCCCTCGTGCAAGGCTGAACGAGCACTACGATTCAGAATGCTGTAGCGATAATGACGACGCAGCGCCGAGAAGCGCGCGTGGAAGAAATCGGGTACCAGCCTTGCCCAACTCACGCTCGCCTTGCGATCGAGATTGGCGTTGGTACCGAGCACCCAGGCGCGAGCGCTGCGCCGCGCGTCTGAATCGAAATGCAAGACCTGCCCTGCCGCACGCACACCAGAATCGGTTCGACCACCGCAGGTCAAAGAAATAGCGTGGTCAGCCACTTGGCTGATGGCGGTTGCAAACGCGGCCTCGAGCGTGCGCAGCCCCGACTGTTGTTGCCAGCCGCAGAAGTGGGTGCCGTCATACTCGACACCCATCGCCCAACGAGTCATGACTTCGGCAACGAATCCAGCAGCCGAATAGCCTCGGCGCGTTGCGTCTCATCGCCGATGCGCAGCGCCGCTTGCAGCTCGAGGATCGCCGCATCGTGATGGCCCATTTCGATGAAGGCGCGCGCCAGATCGATCTTGCTGCCCGCTTCATCGATCGGCGGCGGATCACCTTCGAGGTCGCTGGCCATCGAAGACTCCTCCGCAGCCGCCGCCACGGTCACGGGTGCCTTGGTGACCACGGGTTCGGCTCGATTCGGCTTGATCGGCGGCAGTTCGAAACTCATCTCGCGCGGGGCGCTCGCCGGTTCGACATCACGAGGCACCGTCGACACCGCCGAGGACTCCGCGGTCTCTGCGACGCGAGCCATCGTCTTGTTGCGTCCTTTCAGCACCAGGGCCAGCAAAAGAATCAGCACCGCCAGCAACAAGGCGGGAATGGCCCACCACGCGAGCGCCGCCCACTCGCGAGCCTTGGCCAGCCAGCCGAGCGTTTGTTTTTCTTTGACGGTCGATGCCGCGGCCTCGAGTGCGGTGATCCGCACCTTGAGTGCAGCCGCCTCGGCATCGGCGGCGGCTAGCGCCGCACTTTTTTCACTCAGCGCCGTCTCGAGCTTGGAAACTTTGATCTCCGGAGTTTCGGCGATCACGGGTGGCGCAGCCTCCACCGGGGCCATCGTCACCGGCAACTCGGGCGTCGAAGATAGCTTGGGCGTTGCGGGCAACTTCGACGTCGAAGGCGACAGCGCCGCCGCGGGGGTCGGCGCCGTTGCGCCGCCGATACGCCAGATTTCTAGCTCGCGCGAAATTTCGGTCGACGCAGCACTCGCCGGAGTTGCCATAAGGTCGGCCGCCCCCGGTAGAGCCAGGCGGGCGTTCACCAGTAACTCGTTCATGCCACCCGGGCCAAAAGCCTGCGGATTGGCGCGATAAATGCCGACCATGGTTTGTGCAAGCGTGGTGCCCGTCTTCGCCGACCACTCGCGCGAAATCGACATCAAAGTTTCACCGGGTCGAACAACGCGACTGACCGGCGCCGCGTCGGTCTTGCCAGCCGGCATCGGTTCGGTCTCGATTCCCCGCGCTCCCGAGGTCGACAGCGTGGTCACCGACGGTTGTGGATCGGCAGTTGGCGCCGCGGGCGAAGCCGCTGGTGGTGCGGCAGGCGCTGCGACGGCAGATGCCGCTTCGGTGCCTGCCGTCAAAGAAAATGCGTACTCGCGAAAACGACGACCGCGCCCCCAATCCGCGACGACGACAAAGCGAACGCTGTCGGCACTCAGCGGGGCGCTGCTACTCACCCGCAGTACGGCAGCACCGTCGCTGGACTTCGCCAGCTCGACCGTCGCATCAGCAAGCTCGGCGGAGCGCGAATTGGCGGGTAACTGCGGCTTGAGCACCTTGAGTTCACCCTCGCCAACCTGCAGCAGCGGACTTTCGACCTCGAGTGACGCGCCAGGTGCCGACTGGAGGCGACCGGCGCCAAGTTCGAGCGCCGAGGCGGCAAGACCACCGAAGCCCCACAGCAACAGCGTCACCAGCGCAACGAAGAGCCGCAGCCCGCCTGTGATCGTTTGCTTCACGATGTCACCCCCTGAATTGGACCCGCCAAGGCCTGCGCGCCTCAAAGGTGTTCGCGGATGAGGATTTGGGCAATCTGCACGCTGTTGGTCGCCGCGCCCTTGCGGATGTTGTCGGACACCACCCAAAGATTGAGTCCGCGCTCGTGCGAGATATCTTCGCGGATTCGCCCAACGAATACCCGATCGTCGTTCGCCGCATGCACGGCGGCAGTGGGATAGCCGCCCGACTCGCGCGTATCGATGACTTTGACGCCCGGCATCTTGTCGAGCAGTTTGCGCACTTCAGGCACGGTGATCTTGCGCTTGGTTTCGATGTTGATGACCTCGGAATGCCCGAAGAAAACTGGTACCCGCACCGTCGTGGCATTCACGCGGATATCGGCGTCGCCGAAGATCTTGCGCGTCTCCCAGAACATCTTCATTTCTTCTTTGGTGTAGCCGTTGTCCTGGAATTTGTCGATTTGCGGCACGACATTGAAGGCAATCTGTGCCGCCACGACTTTGGGCTTGATCGGCCCTTTGCCGCTCATCAGCGCCACGGTTTGCTCGGCCAATTCTTCGACGGCTTCTTTGCCGGCGCCAGACACAGACTGATAAGTCGCCACGTTGATACGCTCGATCCCGACGGCATCGTAGATGGGCTTTAACGCAACCAACATCTGAATGGTCGAACAGTTGGGATTGGCAATAATCCGACGCTTGCGAAACTCGGCGATGGCGCCCGGATTGACCTCCGGAATCACCAGCGGGATGTCATCCTCGTAGCGAAATTCCGAGGTGTTGTCGATGACGACACAGCCCGCCGCAGCCGCTTTGGGAGCATAGATCCGCGAGACCTCGCCACCAGCCGAAAACAACCCGATATCGGCTTTGGAAAAATCGAAAGTTTCGATATCGAGCACAGGCAGACTTTTGCCATGGAACTCGATGCTCTTGCCGAGTGAGCGGTTGCTGGCGAGCGGAAAGAGTTCGCCCACCGGAAATTTGCGCTCCTCGAGGACCTTGATCATGGTGTCACCCACGAGTCCCGTTGCGCCCAGCACCGCCACATTCCACTGCCGACTCATTTCTTTTGCTCCGTAATCACGGGCGTCGTTGACCGTACGTCGCCGTTCTGCGCCCGATGTCGCAACCAATGATCCATGAGAACGATGGCCAACATCGCCTCGGCGATCGGCGTTGCCCGCAGGCCAACGCAAGGATCGTGGCGCCCCGTGGTAATCACGTCGACGGGCTCACCGAAAACATTGATGGTTTTACCCGGCACCTGAATGCTCGAGGTAGGCTTGAGTGAGGCATGCACGACGATGTCCTGCCCGCTCGAAATGCCACCGAGCACCCCACCCGCGTTATTGCCGAGAAAGCCCGTGGGCGTCAGTTCATCGCGATGCTCGCTGCCACGTTGCTCGACCACTCGCACGCCGGCACCGATCTCGACGGCCTTGACCGCATTGATGCCCATCATGGCGTAAGCGAGATCCGCATCGAGTCGATCGAAGACCGGTTCGCCAAGCCCGGGGGGCACACCCTTGGCGATCACGGTGATGCGTGCACCGATCGAGTCACCGGCTTCGCGAATCTTCCAGATGAGATCTTCCAATTCTTTGACGCGCGCCGGATCGGGGCAAAAAAACGGGTTGTCGTAGGCGGTCTCTGGGGCGACGGCATCGATCTCGAGCGTACCGATCTTGCTCAGGTAACCGTGAATGCTGATGCCGAGGCGCGTGGCGAGATACTTGCGAGCGATCGCCCCCGCTGCGACGCGCACCACGGTTTCGCGCGCCGAGGAGCGCCCGCCGCCGCGGTAATCGCGAAACCCATATTTTTGTTGGTAGGTGTAGTCGGCGTGACCGGGGCGAAAGCGATCTTTGATCTTGTCGTAGTCACGCGAGCGGGCGTCGGTGTTCTCGACCAGCAGGCCGATGGAGGTGCCGGTCGTTCTACCTTCGAAGACACCGGAGAGAATGCGCACCGCATCCGCCTCTTTGCGCTGACTGACGAAGTGCGAAGTGCCGGTGCGACGCAAATCGATGTCGCGGGTGAAATCCGCCTCGGAAATCTCGAGACCCGGCGGACAGCCATCGATGATGCAGCCGAGGGCTGGCCCGTGGCTCTCGCCGAAGGTCGTCACCTGAAAAAGGCGGCCGATCGTGTTACCTGACATGACGTTCCAGCTGCTCGCGAGTCAACAAAAAAACTCCGCCACCACCGCGCTCGAACTCGAGCCACGTGAACGGCACACGCGGCCAGCGACGGCGCACCAGAGTCTCGGTATTCCCCACCTCGACGACCAGGAGACCCCCGGGGGCGAGATGTTGTGCCGCCTCGCGAAGGATGACGAGCACCGAGTCGAGTCCCTGTTTACCTGCCGCCAATGCCATGCGCGGCTCGTGTCCGTATTCGGGGGGCAACGAGCGCAACTCGCGCTCCCCGACATAGGGTGGATTGGTGACGATGATATCGTACCGACGCTCGCCAAGGGCTGCGAAATGATCCGATTTCGTGAAGCGGACGCGCTGCGAAAGCCCGAGT
>VGUP01000121.1 GCA_016874175.1 Gammaproteobacteria bacterium
GGAGACCTTAGTAGGGGCGGATGCGGGGCTTGGCCTGGCGGACCGAGATATCGGTGAGGGGCATCGGACCTCCCAACTACGCGAAAGGGAACCGAACCATTAGGTACGGGTAAAGGGGCACACAGCGGTTGCAGGTTACCCGCAAAGTTACCCACAAAACAGTCGCGCTGGGGTGGTCTCTCCTGACACGCCCTGGACAGCGTGAAGAGGATAAAACAGTTTGAAATCAGGAAGTTATGGAACGCGATGGGACGCGGTGACACGCGCTGGAACAGTGATATGGTGCCCGGGAGAGGACTCGAACCTCCACGGTGTTACCCGCTAGTACCTGAAACTAGTGCGTCTACCAATTCCGCCACCCGGGCAGGATGGGGCGCGTAAATTACGCAGCACCCCTAGGACTGTCAATTGAAGAATTCCAAATCGCAACGTTCCCGATTCCCTGGTCCGCGACGCGACAACGACCGCCATGGCCGCTCGACCTTTAGCCCGCGGGAGAGTCTCGGCAGCATGGAGGGCGTGGTCTCCGCGCACCGTGCGGGGTTCGGTTTCGTGAAGGTCGAGGGGCAGGAGGACAGCGTCTTCCTGCCGCCACCGGAAATGACGGGTCTCACCTCCGGCGATCGCGTCCGAGTGCGTGTGCAGCGAGGTCGCGATGGGCGGCTCTCGGGCGAGATGGAGAAGATCCTCGCGCGCGGGGTCACGGCGTTTCTCGGCACCGTCGAGGCGACCGGGCGCACGCTGTTCGTGCATTCGGTGGATCGGCGGCTCAGCCTGCGTTGTCTCGTGCCGCCCGACAAGCTGGGCGGCGCTCGCGCTGGCGATTGGGTGATCGCGCGTATTACGCGTTATCCCGACGCACAACGCACGGCGATGGCCGAGGTACTGCGCAAGCTCGATCCCGAGCGACCGCTGGAGATGGCCACCGAGACCGCGATCGCACGTTACTCCCTCCCTTTGGAGTTCGGGGCGGCGGCGCTGCGCGAGGCGGAAGCCTACGGTGAGCGCATCGATCCGCGCGAGGCGCGCGGTCGCGTCGATCTTCGCGACCTGCCGCTCGTCACCATCGATGGCGAGGATGCGCGCGATTTCGATGACGCGGTCTATGCCGAACCCCACGCCAAGGGTTTTCGCTTGGTGGTGGCGATCGCCGACGTCAGTCACTACGTGCGCTTGGGCAGCGGGCTCGATACGGACGCGCGCGAGCGCGGCACCTCGGTTTATTTTCCGAATCGCGTGTTGCCGATGCTGCCCACGGCGCTCTCTAACCATCTTTGTTCGCTGGAGCCCGAAGTCGATCGACTGTGTTTCGTGGCTGACATGCTGGTCGGCAAATCGGGCGCGCTCCTTGAATATCGCTTTCATCCGGCGGTCATGCGCTCGCACATGCGCTTGACCTACGCGCTCGCACACGAGGCCTTGTTCGAGGGCAAGCCCGCCGCGCGCAAGGCCGTGGGCGCCGTGCTGCCAAAGATTTTGCCGCTAGTCGATCTTTATCGCGTGCTGCTCAAGGCACGTCATCGTCGCGGTGCACTCGACTTTGAAAGCACCGAGCCGGTCTATGATTTCGACGTCGAAGGGCGCGTGCGTTCGATCGGTCTCTACCCGCGCAACGATGCGCACAAGCTGATCGAAGAATGCATGATCCTCGCCAACGTCGCCGCCGCGCGCCAGCTGAAAGCAGCCAAGGCGGGCGGACTGTATCGCGTGCACGGCGTGCCCGAAGAAAAAAAGCTCGATCAATTGCTGGTGCAACTCGCCGCGCTCGGCATTGCAGCCGAGCTTCCCGAGGCAGTCGAGCCGCGTGATCTGCGCAAAATCACCGAGCGTATTCCGCGCGATGCCGAGTTGCCCTTCATAGAATCTTTGGTCGTGCGCTCGATGCCGCAGGCGGTTTATCAACCGACCAATATCGGCCACTTCGGGCTGGCGCTTGACGAGTACGCGCATTTCACCTCGCCGATTCGGCGCTATCCCGATCTCGTCGTGCATCGCGCGCTCAAGCTCGTGGTTGATGGCGGCGATGCCACGGGTCAGCGATACGGTGCGAACGAACTCGGTAATCTGGGGCAAGATCTGTCGCGACTCGAGAAGCGCGCCGACGAGTCCGATCGCTACGTCGACAGTTTTTTGAAGTGCAGCTATTTGCGTGAACGATTGGGGCAGACTTTTGACGGTGTCGTCACCACGGTGGTCGAATACGGTTGTTTCGTTCAGCTGCGCGGGATCGGTATCGACGGCTTGCTGCGGCTCGAAGCTCTCGACGATGACGAATACACGATGGAAGCGAACGGTCAGGCCTGGTTTGCAAAACGGCGCAAGCAAAAAATCGGCATCGGTTCGGCAGTACGTGTGATCGTCACCAACGCCAATCCGGTCGAAGGCCTGGTTGACCTTGAGCTCGATGATCCGGTGCCGGTCGAGCACTCGCCGACTCACAAAAACGAGCGCCGCCGGGGACGACGTTGAGCGACACCGAAATCATCCATGGCCTGCATGCCGTGCAAGCACTACTCACGCGCGACACGACCCGCGTGCTCAAAGTTCAATTGTTGCGGGGTCGCGAAGATGAGCGGGCGGCTGCGGTCATTGCTGCAGCGATGCGCGCGCAGATCCCCATCGAGCGGGTGGATGCGCAACGTCTCGATAAACTGACGAGCGGTGCCGTGCATCAAGGCGTGATCGCCGAGGTGCGACCGCTTGCGCCGTGGACCGAAGATGCGCTCATCGCGGCGCTCGGTGCGGCGATCGGCGCGGCGAGTGGCGCGCCCTTGGTGCTGGCGCTCGATGGGGTGCAAGACCCTCACAATCTCGGCGCTTGTTTGCGCACGGCCGATGCCTGCGGGGCGCTCGCGGTCGTTATCCCCAAGGATCGTGCGGTGCAGCTCAATGCCACCGTACGCAAGGTGGCGGCGGGTGCGGCAGAGACCACGCCCATCGTCACCGTGACCAATCTCGCGCGCTGCCTGCGTGATCTCAAAGAGCTCGGGCTCTGGGTGGTCGGGGCGGACGCCGCGGGGCCGGCGCGGGCCGATGAGGTCGATTTGCAGGGGCCGATCGTGCTCGTGATGGGGGCCGAGGGTTCGGGCCTCAGGCATAACACCCGGCAGCATTGCGATTTTCTAGTCCGCCTGCCTTCGTTGGGGGCGGTCGAGAGCCTGAACGTATCGGTAGCCGCCGGCATGCTGCTCTACGAGGCCACCCGGCAACGCGCCGGGGTTGCCGGCCCGAGGGCGGTTTCGCTATAGTCCCCGACCCCTCGAAAGGGGGGACTTCCTTGCTCCACCGGCAGCGCCTCGCCGGGGGGCTTCACATTCACAAGGAGACAACATGAGGCACTATGAAATCGTGTTTTTGGTCCATCCCGACCAGAGCGAGCAGGTTCCGGCCATGCTCGAGCGTTATAAGGGCATGATCACTGCGGGCGGCGGCCAGGTCCACCGTCTCGAGGACTGGGGTCGTCGGCAACTCACGTTCCCGATCTCCAAGGTCCACAAGGCCCACTACATCCTAATGAACGTCGAGACCGATCAAAAGACGCTCGCCGAGCTCACGGGCGCCTTCCGTTTCAGCGATGCCGTGCTGCGGCATCTCGTGATCAAGATGGACGGCCCGGTCACCGAACCCTCACCGATGGCGCGCGCCGCCGAGGAAGAGGGCGAGGGCGGTGGTGTCGATCGTCCGCGTCGCCTGCGTCGCGATGATCT
Organism: Gammaproteobacteria bacterium; assembly: GCA_016874175.1. Taxonomy (GTDB): domain Bacteria; phylum Pseudomonadota; class Gammaproteobacteria; order Steroidobacterales; family Steroidobacteraceae; genus UBA964. The sequence goes on from VGUP01000121.1 coordinate 3,708, forward strand.
CGGCGACGAAGATCAGCTCGGGGAGTAACAGACCATGAAAGATGGCAAGCAGTCGGGCGGCGCCAGCCGCTTTACCCGTCGCAAGAAGTTCTGCCGCTTCACCGCGGAAGACGTCAAGCAAATCGATTACAAAGATCTCGGTATTCTCAAGGGCTATATCACTGAGACCGGCAAGATCGTGCCGAGCCGCGTCACCGGCACGCGCTCGTTCTATCAGCGTCAGCTCTCGCAGGCCGTGCGCCGCGCGCGTTACCTCGCGTTACTGCCGTACACGGACCAGCATTAAAGGGAGGCAGGAAGAATCATGGATGTCATTCTGCTGACCAAGGTTGCGAACCTCGGCAACATCGGCGATCGCGTCAAAGTAAAGTCGGGTCACGGCCGCAATTTCCTGCTGCCCTCGGGCAAGGCTACGCTCGCCACGCCGGCGAACGTCGCCAAGTTCGAGGCCCGTCGCGCCGAGCTCGAGAAGATCGCGCGCGAGCAGTTTGCCGACGCCGAGTCGCGCGCTGCGGCGCTCAAAGATTTTGTGCTCAATATCACTGCCAAAGCGGGCAGCGAGGGCAAGCTGTTCGGTTCCATCGGTACTACCGATATCGCCGAGGCCTGCACCCAGCAGGGTCACAAGGTGTCGCGCTCCGAAGTGCGTCTGCCGAACGGCCCGATCCGCATGGTGGGCGAGCACCAGATCGTTCTGCATCTGCTCACGGACATCGACGTGCAGTTGCGCGTGACTGTCGTCGCCGAGGAGTGATCCTGCAGTGAACGATCGCGGCGGAGATGTCAGGACGCCGCCGCACTCACTCGAGGCGGAGCAGGCCGTTTTGGGCGGCCTGCTCCTCGACGCCAACGCCTGGGATAACGTCGCGGACGTCCTCGCAGCCGCCGACTTCTATCGTCCCGACCACAAAGTAATCTTTGAGGCCATCGGGCTGCTAGCCGCTCAGCGCAAGCCCGCCGATGCCGTCACCGTGAGCGAACAGCTTGAGCGCAGCAGTCAGCTCGCGCAGGCAGGAGGGCTCGCCTACCTCGGCGCGCTCGCGCGCGATACGCCTACGGCCGCCAACGTGCGCGCTTATGCCGGAATCGTCCGCGAGCGTTCGCTGCTGCGGCAATTGCTCAAGGCTGGCACCGAGATCGCCGCGTCCGTCTTCAACAACGAAGGCGAGACCGCGCGCGAATTGGTCGAGACTGCCGAGGGCAAAGTATTCGCGATCGCCGAGCAGGGCGTGCGCGGCAAGCGCGACGGGGCGGTCGCCGTGCAGCAACTGATGCCGGGCCTCATCGATCAAATCGATGAGTGGCACAACAACCCCGATGGCATGCGCGGTCTGCCGTCGGGTTTTGACGGATTCGATCGCAAGACGGGTGGGCTGCGCGGTGGCGATCTCGTCGTGGTGGCAGGCCGTCCTTCGATGGGCAAGACCACCTTCGCGGTCAACATGGCCGAGTACGCCGCGCTCAAGGCGGGTGTCAATGCATCGGTCGCCATCTTTTCGATGGAAATGCCCTCCGAACAACTCTTGACCCGCATGCTCTCCTCGATCGGTCGAGTGCACCTCGGACATATCCGCAGCGGGCAGATCTCCGACGAAGATTGGCCGCGCATCACGGGCGCTGCCGGCCAGCTGGCCGAAGCAAAGATTTTCATCGATGAAACGCCAGCGCTGACGCCGACCGAACTGCGCGCCCGGGCCCGTCGCGTCCATCGCGAGCACGGACTGAATCTCGTCGTAGTCGACTATCTTCAGCTGATGCAGGTGCCGGGCTCGCAGGAAAACCGTGCCACCGAAATTGCCGAGATTTCGCGCGGCTTGAAGGCGCTCGCCAAAGAATTAAGCGTGCCGGTGATTGCCTTGTCGCAGCTCAATCGCGGCGTCGAGCAGCGCGTCGACAAGAAGCCGGTGATGTCGGATCTTCGCGAATGCGTCACGGGCGATACCTTGGTCTGCCTGACCAATGGCAAACGCTTCCCGATACGCGAGCTTGTCGGAACGCAGCCTGAGGTATGGGCTCTCGATGCCGAGCAGAAGCTCGTTGCGGCGAAGTCCGATCTCGTTTGGTCGGTCGGTATGCGCAAAGTACGGACCGCCAAGCTCGCGAGCGGTCGCTGTCTCAAGGCGACGGGTGAGCATCGTGTGCTTACGGGTGGCGGCTGGAAAACGCTCGATCAGCTTGTCGTGGGTGATCGGATGGCGGTTGTGCATCGTCTTCCCGAGCCCCTCAAGTTTGCTGCTGAACACGCCGCCGGAAGCTTTTCGGATGGCGATCTTTCGGATCACGCGCTTGTGTTGCTCGGCCACCTGATCGGCAATGGCAGCTATGTGGTACATCAGCCGCTGAGGTACACGACGGCCTCCGAGGCGAATAGCGCGGCGGTCACAGCGGCGGCAGAGTCCTTCGGCGGTACCGTGCGCCGTCACGCTGGACGGGGTAATTGGCATCAACTCGTGATTTCGGGCAATGGCAACCGTTGGCATCCTGCGGGTGTTGGTGCCTGGCTACGCCGCCTCGGAATCTTTGGCCAGCGATCTCATCAAAAGCATCTGCCGCCAGCTATCTTTGCTTTGCCCAATGACAAGCTCGCATTGCTGCTGCGGCACCTGTGGGCGACGGATGGTTCAATCAGTGTACGGCCGGTCGGCGCGCGCGGGTCGACACGAGTCTATTTCAGCACCTGCAGTCGGCGGCTCGCCGAGGACGTTGCGGCTCTGCTGCTGCGTTTCGGTATCGTTGCCCGTCTGCGCTCGGTGACCCGTGGCGGGGCGCGGCCCGTACACACGGTCGATATCAGCGGTTCGACAGATCAGCTTCGATTTCTTGATCAAGTTGGCGTGTTCGGGCCGCGTGAAGCGCCCGCGGCCTGTCTGCGACAGCGGCTAGGCGCATCGCAGGCGAGCACCAATGTCGATACTCTTCCCAAAGAAGTCATGTTGGAGATCCGCGCCGAGATGCGTGCTCAGGGGATCCCAACGCGACAGATGGCCGCCATGCGCGGCACCGCGTACGGCGGCATGAGCCATTTCCAGTTCGCGCCATCACGTGAAACCATCGCGGACTACGCCGAAATTTTGAACTCTGAGTCTCTCCGGCAGCAGGTCGATGCAGATCTGTTCTGGGATAGAGTGGTCGCCGTTGATCCGCCCGCTGAAACGGAAGAAGAAGTGTTCGATCTGACGGTGCCCGGACCCGCCAATTGGCTCGCCGACGGTGTGGTCAGTCACAACTCGGGTGCGATCGAGCAGGACGCAGACATGATTCTGCTCATCTACCGTGAAGAGGTGTACGACAAGAACACCACCAAGAAGGGCATCGCCGAGATCGATCTCGCCAAGCATCGCAATGGCGAGACGGGGACCTTCGTGC
>VGUP01000122.1 GCA_016874175.1 Gammaproteobacteria bacterium
GCGCATCCCCTGTGGCGAGCGGTGCGCCCGGCAGCGGCGCAGCGGTACGAATCAAATATTGGGAATTACCCACGGGTTCGAGACTGACATAGGACGCGCCGCTGCTGACCCGGCGCACCAGATCGGCGGGCGGGCGGACGGGCAAAGAATCGGATACTCCCCGAGTTGCAGCGCCGATGACGCGCGCGTGCTCGCCGTACAGCACGATCTCGCTGGCGCCGGAATTGCGCAGCTCTTCTTCGAGAGCAAAGAAAACACCGGTTGAGCCCTGTGCGGCAAGCGTTGCCGCAAAGCGCTGCGTGCGTTGGTCGTGCTCACGCATACGAAGATCCAGCGTCGAGCGCGACAGCACCACGGCATCGTTCAGACCCTGCTTGATCTCAACTCGAAACCAGCTGTCAATACCGCGGTTCAAAAATTCAAGCGAGAACACATAGACCGTGAGCAGGGGCAGCGCGACCAGTGCACCAAACACCAGTACCGTTCGCGAGGTCAGCCGCGAACCCGGGACGCCGCCGCGATACGCCTTGACGAGCTGCGCGATCTTGCGGGCGAGCAACACGATGATGACAACGACTGCAATCGCACTCGCCAACAATATCCAAGGTTGCAAGCGACCGAACTGCGCAGAGTTTTGCGAGGAGATGAACAGCGCAAACAGCGCGCCGAGAACGACCGCGACCCAAATCGCGGCCAAGATGGTGGTACGCCGGTTTTTCAGCGTGGCAGCGACCATGAATACCACTCGCTCTCGCGCTGCCAGTCATCGGACCAGAACATGAGGGCGCGCAGCGCATCGGTGAGTCGGCCGCGGCGCACGCTCGCTCGCACGCTGACCACATAGTCGCCGGGCTCGGCGAGCTGCGACGCGACGAGTATCGGCCAACTATCGACGCTGCCGAGATCAGCCAGGGCCTCTTCGAGTGTCGCGTAAGATTTCTGTTCGCCTTCGACGAGCGGATCGCGCACCACATAGCGCTCGCTCACCGAGTGGTAGCTGAGCTCACGTTCGAGACGTAAGGTAACGATGGTCGCATCCGTCCAGAAACGCCGCTCGCGCGTTACCTCGACATCGACGTCATAAGAAAGCGCACCACCGTCGCGCAGCGCAGCGACGGTTTCTTCGTTCGCGGGATAACGGGTACGCACATGCAGCTGATACACACCGCCGACCACGTTGACGAACGCCGACTGGATTTCGAGGGCACCCTCGAGCGGATCGGCATGGGCGGGCGTCGACTGCCAAGACAACGCGGCGAGCAGCCACAGGCAGACCGCGGCCAGCAGGCCCATGCGCGGACGCCGGATCTGTCGATAATAGTTGCTCATGCGTCTTCAACCCGACCTAGGCAAGCATAATAGAAGCCATCGGTCGACGCCGGCCCACACCCGGGCAGCAACTGCACGCCAATGTTTTGCCGAATAGCGCCGCTCGGCAGGGCCAGCCCCGACGGCCAGGGCAGCACTCGGGCCGAGGGCGTCGCCTCAAGGAAATCGCCAAGCATCCGTTCATTTTCGGCCGGCAAGATCGAGCAGGTCGAGTACACGAGCCGTCCGCCCGGGGCGAGTCTTGCAAAGCAGCGTTCGAGGATGCGCCGCTGCAGCCGTGCAAAGCCTGCGATGTCCTCGCTACGGCGCAGCAATTTGATATCGGGGTGACGACGGATAACGCCCGTAGCCGAGCACGGTGCATCAACGAGAATACGGTCGAAAAATGCTTCGTCGGCGAGTGCGTCGCTCTGCGTCAGATCGACGAGCCGCGTGCGTGCCGACTGCGGTTTGGCACCGATCCGCGAAAAGGTCGCAGTCACGAGCGCGAGCCTGGCCGAATCATCATCGACGGCCAAAAGATCGACCTTGGGCTGACGCTGCAAAATATGGGCGCTTTTTCCACCCGGTGCCGCACACGCGTCGAGCACGCAATCGCCGGCACGCGCGTCGAGCAACAGCGCCGCAAGCTGCGCGCCGGCATCTTGTACCGACACTCGACCCTCGGCGAAGCCGGGTAGTGCCGTCACCGGCGCCGAGTGTCGCAGCAGCACCGCCTCCGCGAAATCTTTGATGAGTTCACCCTCACAACCTGCTGCCGCGAGTTCGGCGAGATACGGCTCACGAGCGGCCGCCGTGGCCACGCGCAAGGTCATCGGCGGGTGCTCGTTGCTAGCCTGCAAAATCACCGCGCAATGCTCGGGCCACGCGGTCATGAGCTGCAGGGTCAGCCACTCAGGGTAGGCGTGGCGCGTCGCGAGATCGGCATCGACTGCTGCGAGCAGCTCCACTCGCTCGCGGACGAATCGACGCAGCACTGCGTTCACGAACCCGGTTGCTCGGGGCAGTCCGAGTGCGCGCGCCGCATCGACGGCCAGATGCACGCAGACCTCGGGAGCCGCGCGTGAGTACTCGATCTGATGCGCCGCGGCGATCAGCAAGCCGCGCAACAAGGGCGGCATGTCGAGCGCTGGTCGATTGACGAGTTTGGTAAGCGCGGGCGCGAGACGCAGATACCAGCGCAGCGTACCGAGCGCAATCGCTCGCACCGCCGCGCGATCGCCGCGCTCGTCAGCGGACTGCAGTGCGCTGTCTGCCGAACGTCCCTCGTGAGCCACCGCACTCACGGCGATCACCGCCGCCGCCAGCGTCGCGGCTCCCGGCGCGAGACCAGTGCCCTTCGTGATGGCAGTGCCCGGCGTAGAGTCCGTGCCCTGTTGAAACTCGATCGCCGCTTCGTTCACTCGAATACCTCGCCCGTGGCCCGCAGGCCGTTGGCAAATTCACGTGCAGTCATGCTGCGCCGACCAGCGCGTTGCAGTTCAGCAATACCCAGAAAATCTTTGCCGCAGATCACGAGCAGGAGATCATCGCGCAGTCCGAGTATGGTGCCGGGCGCTGCGCTGTCGACCTGACGAGCCGATGCTCCCTGCGCGATCACGCTGGCGCGATGGATCCGCACTTGCTCGCCGTGATAGGTCGTCTCGGCGATCGGCCAAGGCCGAAACGCGCGGATACGTCGATCGATGGCCAGCGCCGACTCGCGCCAATCGATACGCGCCTCTGCCTTGTCGATCTTTGCGGCATAGCTCACGCCGAGGGTGGGCTGCGGCCGCGGCACGCCCGTGCCGGCTTCGAGCCCATCGAGCACTTCGAGCAAGGCCAGCGCTCCGAGGGCGGCTAGTGCGGTCAGCAGACTTTGCGTGTCGTCTGTCAAAGAAATCGGCAACTCGCGCTGCAGAAATATCGGCCCGGTATCTAGCCCGGCATCCATTTGCATGAGGGTGACGCCAGTCAGGGCGTCGCCCGCCAGAATCGCGCGCTGCACCGGTGCAGCACCGCGCCACCGCGGCAGCAGCGATGCGTGAATGTTGATGCAACCCAGCCGCGACACGGCAAGTGCCTCGGGTGGCAAAATCAATCCATAGGCGACCACCACCAGCACGTCGGACTGCCACGCGCCGAGTGCTGCTCGACCCTCTGCGGTGCGCAAGGTTGCCGGTTGCGCCACGGTTAAACCCTGCGCAACGGCGAATTCTTTGACGGCGCTGGCCGCAAGCTTGCGACCGCGACCCACTGGCCGATCGGGCTGGGTGAGTACCCCGACGAGTTGGTGCCGTGATGAGTTGAGCGCAGCCAGCGGCGGCACCGCGAACTCCGGCGTACCGGCGAAAGCAATGCGCACGGTTCAGCGGCTCGCTGCCGCGCCCGCGGGCACCTTCGCGAGGCGTTCGCGACGATCTTTCTCGAGCTTGCGACGGATACGATCGCGCTTCAGCATCGACAGATAGTCGACGAACAGCTTGCCATCGAGATGGTCCATCTCGTGCTGCAGACACACCGCACGAATACCGTCGAGTTCGCACTCGAAATCCTTGCCCTTGCGATCGCGGGCGCGGGCGCGTACCCGCTGCGCACGCTCCACCTCGTCAAAGATTCCGGGCACCGACAGACAACCCTCCTCCATCACACCGACTTCGTCGCGGGCGAGGATTTCCGGGTTGATGAATACTAGCGGCTCGCTGCGATCGGCGCTGCAGTCCATGACGATGAGCTGGCGATGAACATCGACCTGCGAGGCGGCCAAACCGATTCCGGGTGCCGCATACATGGTCTCGAACATGTCATCGATGAGGCGCGACAGCGCGTCATCGTATTCGGTAATCGGCACGGCGCGGGTACGCAACCGTGGGTCGGGAAACTCGAGAATCTCTAACAACGCCATGGGGCGGGTCCTTATACGCGCAACGTAGTTCGTGGACCAGCAGTATATCAGCCGGGTTCCGCGACTTATTCCGCGTGGCTACGCGCGGGCTCGGGCTTAGGCTTGCGCGCCCATGGCCAGTCTCGAATACAGCGTTTTCGCACGCATCCCGAAACTCGACGCCGCCACCCTGTGCCGCGTGGGTCGGCAGCTCGGCTCCCCACTCGAACTCATCCGCTTGGCGAAGCATGCACCGGCCGACCTCGCACGCGCCGCAGCGCCGTTCACGGCTTCACCCCTCGAAGCGCTTGGCTTGCCACTGCGTGCACTCGAGGCACTACGCAACTTCGATCAGGCGCAGCACGACGCCGACCGCGAAATCCTGCAACGGCAACAGATCACGGTCATCGGCGCCGAAGAAGCCGACTACCCGCCACAACTGCGCCAAATCCCCGGGGCCCCCAGGGTGTTGTTTCTGCTCGGCAACCGCACCGCGCTGCACGAGCCGCAACTGGCCATGGTCGGCAGCCGCCATCCGACCGCCAACGGCGCCCGAACCGCTCGAGATCTCGCTTTTCATTTCGCCAGCCACGGCCTCGCGATCACGAGTGGCCTCGCCGTCGGCATCGATGTAGCCAGCCACGGTGGCGCCCTCGCCGCAGAGGGGATCACCATCGCGGTCTGCGCGACGGGGCTCGACCGCCTCTACCCCGAGGCTCACGCCGGCCTTGCCGAGCGCATCCAAGCGCGCGGCGCGCTGCTCAGCGAGTTCCCCCCAGGCACCCCGCCGATCGCCCGGCATTTCGTGCAACGAAATCGTCTGATAAGTGGCCTTTCGTTGGGCGTTTTGGTGGTCGAGGCGGCGGCTCGCAGCGGCTCCCTGACCACCGCCAGACACGCCGGCGAGCAGGGTCGCGAGGTGTTCGCCGTGCCCGGATCCATCCACCGCCCGTAGTCGCGTGGCTGCCACCAATTGCTACGACAAGGCGCCGTGCTCGTGGAAAATGCCGACGACGTCCTCTGCGAAATCAAAAATCCTCGTTCAAATCAGTTATTTAAGAATGGTCTAATCGTCCCTCAACCCCCCGACGAGGAGCGTGGGCGGTTGGACAACCTCGCCGAAATCCTGTTAGATGCGCTCGGCTTCGAGTCCGCGAGCCTCGATGCGCTCGTCGCGAGCACCGGCCTCTCCAGCACATCTGTAGCGTCCCTGCTCCTCGTCCTTGAACAAGGCGGACGCGTTGCATCGGACTCCGCCGGCCGCTACTACCGAGTCCCGAATCTGATCGAATGACCCAAACGACCGACAACGGCAGCGTCCTCGACATCCTCATATATGTCTTCGACCGCTACATGCTGGCTGACGCCCCGAACGTCCCGGAGCGCGATGCGCTGGCGTCTGATTTGACCGAGGCCGGCTTCCCTGGCGAGAGCGTCGAGCGCGCCCTCGACTGGCTTGCCGACCTTGCCGGCGAACGCGACCGACCCTCACTTGACGAGCCCGGCGGCCGCGCGATGCGCGTATTCACCGATGGCGAACTCGCCAATGTACCCGTCGACTGCCGGGGTTACCTGCTCGAGCTCGAGCGCATCGGCATCCTTTCGGCCCAGCAACGCGAGATCGTCATTGAGCGCCTGTTGGCCCTCGACTCCACCGAACTCGACGTCGACCAATTGAAGTGGGTGTGCCTCATGGTGCTCTCGAGCCAGCCTGGCGAAGAACTCGCCTGCTCGCGCATGGAGAACCTCGTTTTCGACCTGCCGCCGGAACGGCCGCATTGAGCCTTCGCGGCAGGGACGTCATCCATGTCTGAAAATCTGGTCATCGTCGAATCACCGGCGAAAGCAAAAACGATCAAGAAGTATCTCGGCAACAAATTCGAGGTACTCGCTTCGTATGGTCACGTACGCGATCTCGTGCCCAAGGAAGGCGCGGTCGATCCGACCAAACGCTTCGCGATGAAATACGAAATCATTGATCGTAATGAGCGTCACGTCGACGCCATCTCGCGTGCGCTGCGCAAAGCCAAGGCGCTTTACCTCGCGACCGACCCCGACCGTGAAGGCGAGGCGATCTCCTGGCATCTGCGCGAACTTTTGCGTGATCGTGGCGATCTCGATGGCAAAGATGTGCGCCGTGTCGAATTCTTTGAAATTACGCGCAATGCAGTCCGCCAGGCGATCGAAAATCCGCGCGACCTGTCGCTCGATCTCGTTAATGCGCAGCAGGCACGGCGCGCACTCGACTACCTGGTCGGCTTCAACCTCTCGCCGCTGCTGTGGAAAAAAGTGCGACGTGGGCTTTCTGCCGGTCGCGTGCAGAGCCCGGCTTTGCGCATGATTTGCGAGCGCGAAGCGGAAATTCAGACCTTCGTGCCGCGTGAATACTGGACCCTCGATGCGCAGGGCGAACGCGAGCAGCAGACTTTTCCGCTGAAGCTGGTCGAGTTCGGCGGGCGCAAGGTCGAGCAGTTCAGCTTTACCGACGCCACGCAGGCAAGAGAAGTCGAGCAGGCGCTGTGCGCCGCAACCGGTGCCGGAATTCCCGCAGATCCTGCCGCTGGACTCGCTCCCACCGGCAAATTGCTGGTGCTCTCGGTCGATCGCAAGCAACGCAATCGCAACCCCGCGCCGCCGTTCACCACCTCGACCCTGCAGCAAGAGGCCGCCCGCAAGCTTGGTTTCTCGGCGCAGCGCACCATGCGACTCGCGCAGCAACTCTATGAAGGTGTGGATTACGGCGAGGGCGCGGTGGGTCTCATCACCTACATGCGTACCGACGCCGTCAATCTCGCCAACGAGGCGCT
>VGUP01000123.1 GCA_016874175.1 Gammaproteobacteria bacterium
GTAGCCGCAGCGCTTCAACGGCCTCGACGACCTGGCCCTGCCCCAGTTTGCGGGCGGCTTCAGCGCCGAGGCAGACGAGCGGCAGATGCCCTACGGCCTCGTCCATCGACACCAGCGGCAGGTGGTCGCGCTCCGCGCCTTCGCCCGTGGCGCGCGCCTCGAGCGTCTCGAGGCTCACCAAACGCGCCGGATCGAAGGGCCTTATGCTCTCGCGTCGCAGGCGGGTAACGTGACCTACCGTACCAAGCGCCTGGGCAATGTCCTCGGCCAGCACCCGCCCGTAAGTGCCCTTGCCGCACACCACGCGGCAGCAGAGCGCCAATGCGCTGGCCTCGACGAGTTCCAGGCTGTCGATACGAATGGCGCGCGGCGGCCGCTCCACCACCTCGCCGGCCCGGGCCCGCTTGTAGAGCGGTACGCCCCCCTGCTTGAGCGCCGAATACATTGGCGGCGCCTGTTGCGTCTCGCCGACGAACCGGGCGAGCACAGCTGCAATGCGGTCTGGCTGGAGCGTCGGCACGGCGGTGCGCTCGATCACCTCACCCTCGGTATCGCCGGTCGAGGTGCGCGCGCCGAGCTCGATCGTGAACAGGTAGACCTTGTCGCCCTCGACGATCTCGCCAGCCAACTTGGTGGCTTCGCCGAGGCAGACGGGCAACATCCCCGTGGCCAACGGGTCGAGGCTGCCAACGTGCCCCGCTTTGCTGGCGCCGAGCAAGCGACGGACCCGCAAGCCAGCGGCAGTCGACGACAACCCGAGGGGCTTGTCGAGCAGCAGAATTCCGTCGATCACGGGATCAGGGCGAGCCGTCGTCGCGTTTTACGGCCGAATCCTTAACGGCCGAGTCGATGAGGCGCGTGAGTCGATCGGCATTTTCGATGCTCGAATCGAACTCGAAGTCGAGCCGTGGCGCGTGCCGCAGTCCGAGTCGTCGTCCCACTTCACCGCGCAAAAACCCGGCAGCACGGGCAAGACCCGCCGCCACCTCGTCCGGCGTATGACGCTCGCCGAACGGCACGAACAAAATTTTCGCCGCACCCATGTCCACCGCCATGCGCACCGCGGTGATGGTGACCATGCCCACTCGAGGATCTTTGACCTCGCGCGAGACGAGTTCCGCCACCACCCGCTGCAGCTCGGACTCGATGCGTTGCTGTCTGGCTTTGCTGGTCACGAACCGGCACGCGATCAGGCGATCGCGCGTGCAACCTCGACGCGGGAGTAGCACTCGATCTGATCGCCAACGCGCACGTCCTGGTAATTTTTGACGCCGATACCGCACTCCGTACCGGCTCGCACCTCACCCACGTCGTCCTTAAAGCGACGCAGGGATTCGAGCGCGCCTTCGAAGATGACCACGTTATCGCGCAACACACGAATGGGGTTGTTGCGCTTGACCACGCCTTCGATGACGAGGCAACCCGCAACCACGCCGAACTTGCTCGAGCGGAATACGTCGCGAACCTGAGCGGTGCCCACGATCTGTTCTTTGACCTCGGGCGCCAGCAGACCGCTCATGCGCTGCTTGATGTCGTCAATGGCTTCGTAAATGATCGAGAAGTAGCGGACATCGACGCCGGTTTCTTTGACCGCATCGCGCGCGCCGCCGTCGGCACGCACATTGAAGCCGAGCACCATGGCCTTCGATGCGGCAGCGAGCTGCACATCAGATGCCGTGATGCCACCGACGCCACTGGCCACCACCTTGACCTGAACCTCCTCGGTCGAGAGCTTGGTGAGCGCGTCGCGCAAGGCTTCGGCACTGCCCTGTACATCGACCTTGATGACGACGCTGATCACGCCAGCCTTTTCTTCGGCCATCTGCGAGAACACATCGCCGACTGCCGCTACCTGCTTGGCAAGCTTGACGTCGCGGAACTTGCCTTGTCGGTAGAGCGCGACCTCGCGCGCCTTGCGCTCGCTTTCGACGGCGAGGATTTCGTCGCCCGCGTTGGGCACGCCCGACAGACCGAGCACCAATACCGGCATCGAGGGCTTGGCCTCGCTGACCGCTTTGCCGGTTTCGTCGAACATGGCGCGCACGCGACCAAACTCTTGACCCGCGATGATCGGATCGCCGAGCTGCAGCGTGCCCTTCTTGACCAGCACCGTCGCTACGGCACCACGGCCCTTCTCGACGCTGGCCTCGACGATGAGACCACTGGCGAGTCCGCCTGGTGGCGCGGCGAGTTCGAGCACCTCAGCCTGCAGCAGGATGGTATCGAGCAACTGATCGATACCCTGTCCCGTATAGGCCGACACGTTCACGAAGATATTTTGACCACCCCACTCTTCGGGGATGACTTCCTGCTTCGAAAGCTCGGTTCGTACGCGATCCGGATCGGCCGTGCTTTTGTCAATTTTGTTGACGGCGACCACGATCGGGACGCCGGCGGCACGCGCATGCTGAATGGCTTCGATGGTTTGCGGCATGACGCCGTCATCGGCCGCCACCACAAGTACCACGACATCGGTCGCCCGCGCGCCACGGGCGCGCATCGCGGTGAACGCGGCGTGGCCCGGGGTGTCGAGGAAAGTCACGCCACCCTTCAGCGTCTGCACATGGTAGGCGCCAATGTGCTGCGTGATGCCGCCCGCCTCACCCGCGGCCACCTTGGCCTTGCGAATGTAGTCGAGGAGCGAAGTCTTGCCATGATCGACGTGACCCATGACCGTCACAACCGGCGGCCTCGGCAGAGCTTCGATCGCCTCGCCCGTCGCCCCTTGGATATCGGTCTCGATCTGGTTTTCTTTTCGGATCTTGGCCGTATGACCCATTTCTTCGATGACCAGAACCGCAGTGTCCTGATCGATCGGCTGGTTGATGGTCGCCATCACCCCCATGTTCATCATGACTTTGATGACTTCGGTCGCCTTGACCGCCATCTTTTGTGCGAGTTCCTGCGGCGTGATCGTCTCGCCGATTGCCACTTCGCGAACAACTGGCGCGGTCGGCAACTCGAAGCCGTGACGCTGCTCCATGCCGAGCGGCGCTTTGCGCTCGCGGACCTTTTTCTTCTTTTTGAGACGCGAGCTGGCATCGGTGCTGACGTGCAGCTCAGCGCGTCCATAGCGCGTGCGCTTGTCGCGATCGGTTTCGGCGGCACCACCTTTGGCGGCTCGCGCATCACCTGCACGGGCCGCGGCGGGGCGGGCTTCGCCGGCAGCCGGCGTACCGCGCGAGCGGTCTTGTTTGTCCGCTTCGCTCTGTTCGCGTTCGCGTTGCTCGACCGCGCGTCGCGCCTCATCGGCGGCACGCCGCGCCGCGGCCTCTTCTTCGAGGCGGCGACGGTTCTCGGTCTCGAGGCGCTCGGCCTCGCGACGCTCCTGCTCCTGGCGTTCACGCTCGATGCGCACAGCCTCTTCGGCCTCGAGACGCTTGGCCTCGGTATCCTCGCCCTGGGTTTTTGCCTTCTCTCCGAGCACGTCGCGCTTGACGTAGGTGCGCTTGACGCGAACCTCGACGTTGACCGTGCGCGCGCGGCCGCTGCCACCCGCGAGCTTGATTTCGCTCTGCTGCTTGCGCTGCAAAGTGATCTTGCGTGGTGCCGCGACCCCTACGGCGGCGTCATCGGCCTGACCATGACTGCGTCGCAAGTGCGAGAGCAGCAGGAGCTTGGCATCATCGCTGATGACCGCGTCCGGCCCGCTCACTTTGATACCGGCCTGATCAAGCTGCGTGAGCAGCTTGTCGATCGGTACCTTGAGTACCTCGGCAAATTGGGAAACCGTTACATCCGCCATCTCTGATCCCTGCGACCCCTTGTTCAGCCGTAACCCGGCGCGAACCAGTGCTCGCGTGCTTTCATGATGAGCTTGCCGGCTTCTTCGGCCGTCAAACCCTGGATATCGAGCAGATCGTCGACTGCTTGATCGGCCAGATCATCACGCGTGCGCACACCACGTCGGGCGAGCGCGAGCGCAAGATCAGGTTGCATGCCCTCGAGCAGCAGCAGATCGTCGGCCGGCAATTGCGCATCGAGACTCTCCTCGCTGGCGATCGCCTGTGTCAGCAGCACATCGCGCGCACGGCTGCGCAGTTCCTTGACGATGTCTTCGTTGAATTCTTCGATCGCATTGAGCTCGGCCTGCGGCACATAGGCGATTTCTTCGACGGTCGAGAAGCCTTCTTGCACGAGGATCGTGGCGACATCTTCATCGACATCGAGCTGCTTCATGAAATTCTCGACCAACGCGCGCGCCTCCGACTCGCTCTTCGCTTCGGCGTCGGACTCGGTCATGACGTTAAGGTCCCAACCGGTGAGCTGACTCGCCAGTCGAATATTTTGACCACCACGGCCGATCGCCTGCGAGAGTTTTTCTTCGGAGACCGCGATATCCATGCTGTGCGACTCTTCGTCGACCACGATCGAAGTGACCTCGGCAGGCGACATCGCGTTGATGACGAACTGCGCCGGATTGTCGTCGAAGGGGATGATATCGACGCGCTCACCGGCGATTTCATTGGATACCGCCTGCACGCGCGAACCACGCATGCCGACGCAGGCACCCACCGGATCGATGCGCGGGTCATTGCTGCGTACCGCGATCTTGGCGCGAATGCCCGGGTCACGAGCCGCACCCAGAATTTGGATCAAGCCCTGACCGACCTCAGGCACTTCGAGCTTGAAGAGCTCGATCAGGAACTCGGGTGCTGAACGCGTGAGAAACAGTTGCGGACCGCGCGGCTCCGGGCGGACTTCTTTGAGGAACGCCTTGATTCGATCCTGCGGCTTGACCTGTTCGCGCATGATCATGTCGGCACGCGACACGAAGCCTTCGGCGTTGCCGCCAAGGTCCACGAAAATACCGTTGCGATCGACCCGCTTGACGACACCGCTCACGAGCTGACCGACGCGATCCTGGTAGGCATCGACCACCTGGGCGCGCTCGGCTTCGCGCACTTTTTGCACGATGACCTGCTTCGCCTGCTGCGCCGCGATGCGCCCAAATTGCACCGACTCCATCGGCTCTTCGACGAATCCGCCGATCTCGACCTTGGCGTTGACGTCGAGCGCATCTTCGAGACGCAGCTCGCGATCGGGAACCTCGAGCTCCTTCGAGTCGTCGGCGAAGACCTTCCAGCGACGGAACGTGTCGTAGTCGCCGGTCTTGCGGTTGATGGCGACGCGCACATCCCACTCTTCGCCATGCTTTTTACGCGTGGCCGAAGCAAGCGCCGCTTCCAGGGCCTCGAAGATCACTTCCTTGTCGACGCCTTTCTCGTTCGAGACCGCGTCGACCACCATCATGATTTCCTTGCTCATCGTCAGTCCCCTTCATCCCGCTTGCTATCGATCGCTCCTCACGCCACCAGGCGTGCTTTGCCGATCTCAGCGAAGCCGATAGTCACCGGCTGTTCATCCACATCGAGGATGCAGCCGCTGTCATTCACCTCCATGAGCTCTCCGGTGTAGCGACGTCGTCCATCGCGAGCCACCTTGAGCTCCACCCATACCCGCGAGCCGCGAAACCGGGCGAAATGCGCTGGCTTGCGCAACACCCGATCGAAGCCCGGCGACGACACCTCAAGGTGGTAGGCCCCGCTGATCGGGTCTTCCACATCGAGCAGCGCCGACACCTCGCGGCTCACCTTCTCGCAATCCTCCACGCCGATGTGCCCGCCATGGGCCGCCGGCTGGTCGAGGTAGATGCGCAACAGACCCGAACGCGGTACCGCGACCCACTCGATATCGACCAGCTCATAGCCGAGCTGCTCGACCAAGGGTTCGAGCAAACCCATGAGCTTGTCGCGTATCACCGCCGCTGTTGCCATCTCTCACCTGGGAACGAAAAAGGGCCCAAAGGGCCCCCTTCCTGATGATCCCGCCCCGGCCAGGGGCCCAAAAAAGAAAAGCCCCTCGGGGGGCTTTTCGATCAAGCATATACGTGGATTACCTAGAGGGTAACCGCGTCCCCGTGCGGCCCGAGGAGCTGCGCGGACTCGCGACTATAATGCAATCCGCTACCGGATGCCACCGGGCGAAATCCCCGCCGGCGGGGCCAGCCAGCGCGCCAGCCAGGCATGCACCTCCTGGTAGAACAACCGACTGTTCTCACCCTTCAACACCCAGTGGTTTTCATCCGGGAATACGACCAAGCGACTCGGGATCTGTCGGCGTTGCAGCGCCGTCCAATACTCGAGCGAGTTATTGAGCGGCACCCGGAAATCCCGCTCTCCAACCGTGACCAAAGTCGGCGTTTTAAAAGCGGCGGCATAGCGGATCGGATTTTGTTCCCGCCAGACCGGGCCCTGCTCCCAAACCGGGCCACCGTTGTTGACCTCGCGGCCATAAACCGTGTCGCTGGTACCCCACTGGGCCTCGAGGTTGATCAGCCCGGCGTGACTCACGAGGCAGCGGTAGCGCGTGCTGGTTGCCTGCAGCCAGTTGGCCAAGTGCCCGCCATAACTCGCGCCACCGGCGCACTGCCGACTCGCGTCGATGAAGGCGAAATCGCGAATGGCGACATCGGCGGCCTCGTTGAGCTCGGCGCCAGCGCTCTTGAGCGGGTCGCCCTGAATCGTCTGTGCGAACGCTTCACCAAAACCCGTGGAACCGCTGTAGTTGGTCAGCAGCACCACGTATCCGGGCGCGGCGAGCAGGTGATAGTTCCAACGCAGCACCCACTGATCGCGCCACATAGTGTGCGGTCCACCGTGAATCACCACGAACAACGGATATTTCTTGGTCGGATCGAATCCCGGTGGTACCACCAGCATGTTGTGGATGCGACGACCCTGCGCACTCGTGAACCAGAAGTGACGGACCGGCTCGAGGTCGAGTTCGCCCGCCTTGGCGCTGTTGAACGACGTGAGCGGAACATGTCGCGCGCGCTTCATATCGAGACGAACCACTTCCGGTGGCCGCGTTGCGGTCTCGAAGTTGGCGAGCACGATCGGCTCGCGGGCGGACCGCGCGATCGCGAGGTTCGTATAGACGCCAACGCTCATATCAAAGACGCGACGTGGCGATCCTTTGGTAAGATCGATAAC
>VGUP01000124.1 GCA_016874175.1 Gammaproteobacteria bacterium
TTGCGGTGTTCAGCCCTATGGCGTTCGTCCACAGCCACGTACCGTTGGTATGAAATTTACTCAGAAGTTCTGATGATCCAAAACAGCTCGCCGAGCTCACCCACCAAAATTGCGTGGGTGGTCTCGCTCGCGCTGCTCATCAGTTATGTCGACCGCGGGAATCTCGCCACCGCCTCCACGGTGATTCAGCAAGAGCTGGCCCTCTCGCCCGAGCAGCTCGGCGTGCTGTTGTCGGCATTTTTTGCGACCTATGTGTTGGCCATGGTGCCCGCCGGTTGGTTGGCCGAACGCTATGGTGCGCACGCGGTACTCACCGCAGGACTATGCATCTGGTCGATGGCAACGCTCGCGAGTGGGTTTGCGGCGTCGTTCGTCGCCCTACTACTGTTACGCCTGCTGCTGGGTCTCGGCGAAAGCGTTTCGTTCCCCTGCATGTCGCGACTGCTAGCGGCGGGGGTGCCGGCCTCACGTCTTGCCGAAGCTAACGGCATTACGGCGTTTGGCTACCTGATCGGCCCCGCCATCGGCACGCTGTTCGGAGGATTGCTGATCGAACACTACGGCTGGCGATCGAGCTTCCTGTTGTTCGGTGCGCTCTCGCTGCTGTGGCTGTTGTTGTGGCGTCGCGTGGTGGTCAGCGAACCTCGTCTCAAAGATGACGTCGCCGTAGGTCCCTCGTTTAAAGAAATTTTGCAACAACGCGGGCTGTGGGGTACCTCGCTCGGTCTCTTCTCGATGAACTACTCGTTTTATTTAATTCTCGCTTGGCTCCCCTCATACCTGATCAACGAGCGCGGTTTTTCGATCACGGCGATGGCTGCGGTCGCAAGCGGCGCCTATCTGCTGAATGCGCTGGCCGCCTGGAGCTCGGGGTGGCTGACCGATCGCTGGATTGCGCGCGGGCACTCGGTCAATGTCACCTATAAAACCATCCTGGGTGTGTACCACCTGCTCGGGATCGGCTGCATGGTGGGCCTCGTCACCCTGCCCGCGACGGCTGCCATCGCCTGCCTCTATCTTTATCAGCTTGTTATCGGTATCGGATCGCCAGGCACCTTTGCGGTTCCGCAGATCATGGCGGGTCCGACGGCGGCCGCGCGCTGGGTCGGTGTGCAGAACATGTGCGGCAACCTTGCCGGGCTCATCGCCCCCGCGGCGACGGGTTTCATCCTGGGAGCCACAGGTGAATTCGCACGCGCGTTCATGCTGGCCGCCGCGATCAATGTTCTCGGCCTCATCGGCTGGATCTGGGTGTTGCCGAAAATCCAACCCATCAACTGGTCGACAGCGAGGACGGTCGACGCCACATGAACACACCTGGCAAGAACAAGCCGAGCAAGCGCGAGCTCAAGCGGCTGCGGCAAGACCTCGCCGCCTGTTACCGATTGCTCGCGCACTATCGCATGACTGATCTCATCTACACGCACTGTACGCTGCGCGTCCCGGGACCGGAGCGACAATATTTGATCAATCCGTACGGGTTAATGTGGGGTGAAATCACAGCCTCGGATCTCGTGCTGCTCGATGCTGAAGGTAAGGTCGCAGGCTCAGCGCAGCCGCCGATCAACCTCGCAGGATTCGTAATCCACGGCGCCATTCACGAGGCACGCGACGACGCGCACTGCATCGTGCATACGCACACCCTCGCCGGCTGTGCGATTGCTGCGCAACGCGACGGTCTCCTGCCCGTTAACCAGATTTCGTTGGAGTTTTACGAGCGAGTCGCTTATCACGACTACGAAGGTATCTCGTACGATCTTAGCGAACGTCGACGCTTGGTGCGCGATCTTGGCGATAAACCGGTGATGATCATGCGCAACCACGGGCTGCTGACTGTGGGCACGACCGTTGCGCAGGCTTTCCTGCGCATGTTTTATCTCGAGAAAGCTTGCGAGATTCAGCTCGCAGCGCAAAGCACCGGACAGGCGCTCGCCTTACCCGCAAAGCATATCTGCCGCAAAACCGAGCGGCAGTTCAACGCGCCGCCCCCAGCGCCCGAGGCGCATCTCGTCAACGAGCCCAATGATCTGGCGTGGTCGGCGCTACTGCGGCTACTCGATCGGCTCGACGCAAGTTACAAGCTTTAGGCACTCAGGCCGCGACGAACTCGGTCTCGAGCACTTCGATCAGCGTCGGCCCACGCCGCTGCAGCGCGGCACGGATCGCCGCGGCAAGCTCCCGCGTGCTGCGAACTTTGAGCCCGGTAGCGCCATAGGCTTGCGCCAGCGCGACAAAATCCGGATTGCGTGCAACGACACCGAGTGGCGCAATGCCGGTCGCAATCATGTCGTCACGGATCTGACCGAGTGCCGCGTTGTTCCACACCACGATCGGCAATCCGAGCTCAAGCTCCACTGCGGTCGCCAGTTCGCCGAGCGTGAACTGCAGCCCAAAATCGCCCGCGAGAGCGACGATCGCGCGCTGCGGGTTCGCCCATTTCGCCCCGAGTGCCGCCGGTAACGCGTGTCCGAGAGTGCCGTAGCCCGAGGGGTGATACCACACGCCAGGCTCATCGGCTGCAAAAGCATAATTGCCGAGATACGCTATCTGCGTCATGTCGCCGAACACCGCAGCGTCAGCCGGCAACGCCGCACGGATGGCGGCCAGGGCGCGCTGCAGCAACTGCGTACGCGCATCGAAACCCGTCTCGATGTGCGCGCGATGCACCGGCGCGCCGCCCGCCGTACTTCGCCAACCGCTGCGCGGGGTGATAGCCGCGGCGAGCGCGGTCAGCGTCGGCGCGGCATCAGCGTGTATCAAGATCGCCGCCGGATGCCGAAGATCCTCGCGATCCGCGATATCGATGCGGATCAGCTGGCCACCGTGAGCCAATCGATCGGCCGTGTAGATATCGGTCTCGGTCAGATCGGTACCCACCGCCAACACCACATCGGCCTCGGCCAGCAGACCCTGCGTGGGCGCATAGGGCAGCGAGCAACCAAGATTACCTGGATGATCTTCGGGTAACAGTCCTTTACCCGCCGCGGTCGTGACGAAATAAGCATCGATATTTTCGACTAGCCGACGCAGCGCAGCCGCCGCCAGACGCGCACCGCCGCCGGCGACGATGATCGGTCGCTCTGCGGCCTCGAGCAGACCGAGCGCACCAGCAAGGTCGCCTGCGCGGGCTGTCGGACGCGCCGGCCGCTCAAATCTTTGAGCTGGCAGATCGGTGTTCATGGCCAGCACATCAAGCGGCACCCCAAGATAAGCGGGGCGCGGCCGCGCGGAATGAAACATGGCGAAGGCCTGTTGCAGCGCATCGCGCACCGCCAGGGCGGTGGTCGCGGTTGTTGCGCAATCGAGCACCGACCCCATCACGCCGTGTTGATCATTGAGATCGTGCAGTACGCCCCAGCGCTGCTCCAAAGACTGGCTATGAGGTGTGCTCGCGACCACGAGCAGGGGCACCGAATCGGAAAATGCCTGCGCCGCAGCGGTCAGCACATTGCTGACGCCGGGGCCAGAGATCACAAAAGCCGCCGCGGGACGCCCCGTAGTGCGCGCATAACCATCGGCTGCGAACCCTGCACCCTGTTCGTGCCGCGTGAGCACATGACGCATGCCTTGCTGACGCGCGAGACCGCGGTACAACTCGAGGTTATGCACACCGGGAATACCAAACACGGTGTCGATCCCGTTGGCAGCAAGCAGTTCGACGACATAGCAGCCTATGGGTCTCGGTGTTACGCTCATGGCGGTGAAGTTCTCGCAATTGGTCAAACGCGTCGGTGGCGATGGCGCCGATGCCTGGGACACTCACTATCGCGCCCTCGCCGCCAAAGAGCGCGGCGAGAACGTCATCATCTTAAGCGTTGGCGACCCCGATGTGGCGACGCCGGCACCCGTGGTCGCGCGTGCCGTCGACGCTATGCAGGCGGGCGACACCCACTACACCGCCATTCGCGGTCGCAGCGCACTGCGCGAGCGCATCGCGCACCGGCACGCCAGCCGCTGCGGACAACGACTCGATCCCGAACAGGTGATCGTGCTCTGCGGTGCGCAGAACGCGCTACTCGTCGCCATGTTGTGCCTGACGCAGCCCGGCGATGAAGCACTCACTTTTGATCCCATGTATTCCACCTACCCGGCCTCGCTCGAAGCCTCGGGCGCAGCGCTGGTCCGGGTACCGCTCGATCGCGATGCCGGCTTTCGCTTGGATCTCGCTCGACTGCAGAGCGCCCTCACACCGCGCTCGCGTGTGCTCAGCTTCGCCACGCCGGGCAATCCCACTGGCAGCATACTTTCGACCGCCGAACTCGCCGGCATCGCCGAACTTGCCCGCGCGCATGATCTTTGGATCGTGGCCGACGAAGTCTATGCGGGACTAGCGCCGGGAGGTCGTGTACCGAGCCTCGCCGCGCAGATGCCCGAGCGCGTAGTGACCATCGGCAGCTTATCGAAGTCGCATGCGATGTGCGGCTGGCGGGTCGGTTGGATGACCGGTCCGCGCGAGCTGATCGATCACGCCGAAAATCTCGTGCTGTGCATGCTCTACGGTCTGCCGGGATTCATTCAGGAAGCAGCCATCACTGCGCTCGACCTCGCCGATGAGGCCGAAGGCGAGATGCGCCGCTACTGCGAGCGGCGAGCATCCTTGATGCTCGAGCATCTCCAAGGAATTCCGGGTATCAGGCCCCTGTCGCCTCAAGCCGGCATGTTCATGTTGCTTGATGTCCGCGACACAGGGCTCGACGGCGCAGGCTTTGCACGAGGATTCTTCGACCGTCATGGCGTCTCCTGCATCGCGGGCGGCGCCTTCGGCGCACAGACTCGTGATTACGTACGCCTCAGCTTTGCCGTGGACGAATCGCTGATCGTCGAAGCCTGTGCCCGGCTGCGCCGTTACTGCATTGATCTTTGCGCCGAGGCTAGGGCCTGATCTTCTCGCCGTAGATCCTGCAAAGATCAGGCTCTGGACTATCGATGATTGCCGCGGCCTCATCAAGCGGCGCGTTCCACTGCATGACAGTGCGCGGACCGGGCGCCGTGAATCGCGGCCAGTGCGGCGTTGCCGCGAGCGGCGAACCGCTACGCGCAAACTCCACCCACGCCGCCATCATTCTTTGAGTCAGCTGCCGATCAGCATCGGCGGTCGGTAACCAAGCATCATGGGTACCAAAAACATAGGGCAGTTCGGCGCCGTGATAGGCGCGTAGCTGCGCGGCGACCGCACCTTCACGCACGCGCGCAAACTGATACATCCACACTGGGCGACCCGCCCTCGCCACCCCTGCAGCAAGCCACTGCGCGGGACACAGCATCGACTCGGCGGTTGCCAAGCGATCGAGCGCGAGCGCCACATCGGGGGTTGCGCTCAAAATCTCGCGCACCTTGGCGGTGTTGAGGATCTCGGCACCCGCTACGGCGCGATCGACCGCGGCCGGATCCCCTGCACCCGCCGTCGCCGAGTAATACTCATTGGCATTGCTGCCGATCATCAACTGCTGCAGCGGCCAGTCGGCGCGCGCAAGCTGCTCATCGAGCCCCGCGGTGATGATCTCACCGTCGATCACCGGCGCATGGTAGTGATCACGATAGACCTCTTCGGCAACACGCAGCAGCGTTTTCGCATCGATGCGTCGCAGGGCGGAAATCTGCGGGAGAGCAGCCATTCGCGAGGGATCGACAATCTTTGGTGACTGGCGACCATCGAGTGCGCGCGCAAGCTCGAGACCCCTCGCCTGCTCATCAGCCAAAGTTCGGATCTTTGGCCACCCGAAGGCGCTACCACTTTGCAAAATGGCGCGCTGCAACAAACCACGACTCGCGGGCGACAACATCAATGCGGCAATATTCCCGGCACCCGACGATTCACCAAACATCGTCACGCGTCGCGGATCACCGCCGAAGTTCGCGATATTGCGCTGTATCCAACGCAGGGCCGCGAGCTGATCCTGCAGACCAAAGTTCGCACCCGCCAACTGTGGGTGGGCGAAAAATCCGAATACGCCCAAGCGGTACGCGATACTGACTACCACCACGCCCTCGGCGGCCAGTCGGTGCCCGTGATAATTGGGCTCGAAAGACCAACCGCTGCGATTGCTGCCGCCATGGACGAACACCATCACAGGCAGTCCCGACGAAGTGGACGACTCCGCCGGCTTCGTCGGCGCCCAAATATTGAGATAGAGACAATCCTCGGCGGTATCGAGATCGGCAAACACGCGGCGACTGCCGCCGAAGCGCTCGGCCATGCCGCGATACCAATCGAGGATGCGCGTGCTCTGCATGCAAGCCGGCGCAAACCGATCAGCCGGTCGCGTGCCGCCATGACCATGAAACTCGCGCGGGGCCTGCCAACGCAACTCGCCGATCGGTGCTACAGCGAAGGGCACACCAAGGAAGGCATCGACGCCCGGCGCGGCCGAGTGCGCGCCGATCAGCGTTTCGCCGTTGACCAAAAGCGACGGTTTTGATTCTGCAAACGCCACCGCCGAAAAGCTGACGACCAGGCCGCCGACGCCAAGCAGCACGCGGCGAAAGTGCCGCAAAAATAGCGCGCAGCCGCGCACGACTTTACGAGTTTTGGCAAACATCAGCAGGTATGATGTGCGCCCTCTGCCGACCCCGCAAGACGCGCCGTTTTCACCATGCCTGCAAGCTTGATCGCCAGCACTTGGCCGTTGTTACTGGGCATGGGCGTCTTGATGCTCGGTGCAGGATTGCAATCGACGCTGCTCGGTGTGCGCGCGCAAGCCGAAGGCTTTGCGACGGCCGCCATCGGCATCGTGATGTCCTGCTACTACGCCGGGTTCCTGATCGGTACGGCGATCGCGCCACGCCTCATCCGCAGCGTCGGTCATGTGCGGGTGTTCTCTGCGTTCGCCGCGATTGCTGCGGTCTCGACGCTCTGCCAACCGGTGTTCGTGACGCCCACCGTCTGGGGCGCAATGCGGCTCATCACCGGAATCTGCTTCGCAGGAATCTACG
>VGUP01000125.1 GCA_016874175.1 Gammaproteobacteria bacterium
CCATGATTTTGGTGGCATCGGAGTGGGCAACTTTGGCGTTCAGGGCCGCCCAACGTTCACCCTCGGTCCCGAGCACGCCATCGGGCGGCGGAAACAGATTGGCGCGGATCGCCTCCGGAATGGAGTTTGGAACTTCGCGACCGCCGTGTGCGGCGCAGGCTTGACGACAGGCGTCAAGGTCGGCGGCGAGCGCCGCCGCGCTGCGTGCGGCACAGGTCAGGTGCAAAGAATACGTCTGCTCGGGCAAAAATTTTCTGCCCGCTGTCACGAGTTTGATGCCCTCGACAATTCCTTTGAACCAGCCGGCTTCCTGACGCACGACTTTGAGCAGCATGCCCGCGTCGTCAATCAGGCCTTCGGAACGCAAGTTTTTACGCGTCGACTCGGGGTCGAATACGTAGGCCTCTTCGGCAGCACCCGTTCGCGCCACCGCCGACAAAGCAGCACCGGCAGACTCCATGCTGTCGAAGACGAACGATGCATGGCCGCTGCAGACAGGCATGCGCATCAGCTTGAAGCTCGCCGCGACCTTGATGCCGAAGGCTCCCGCCTCGTGGGTGAACAACCCAGTGAGATCGGGGCCACAGGTCCGATAAAAAGGTTTGTCGGCGTTTTTGAAGGCGCACTGCCCGGTGGCCAGCACGCTGCCATCGGCCAGCACCACCTCAAGACCGAGCACCTGATCGGCGGCAGTGCCGTGACGCGCCGTACCCAAAAATAGCGCACCGTTCGACAAGCCACCACCAACCGTTGCCTGCGCGCCCGAGAACGTGCCAAAGAATGGCAGGCGCAAACCGAGCGGTGCGAGCGAATCGTAGATACGCTTCCAGGTCACCCCCGCCTCGACGGTGATGTACATATCTTCGGCATTTACCTCGACGATACGGTCGAGTCGCGACGTGTCGAGGATCACCGCCTGTTCGTGCACCGGCAAGTAGCCGCCGGTGTAGGAGAGCCCGCCGCCACGACCGATGACGGCGTAACCCGCCTGAGTAGCGGCTGCCACCATTTTGGCGCATCGCGATTTGCTGCGCGGTCGCAGCACAGCGGCCGCAGTAATGCCACGAGAGTAAACGTCGCTCGACTGCGCGCGTCGCTCTTCGAGATCGAGCACGAGCTCATCGGCCTCATAGGCCGCAAAGGCTCGAGCGACAGCGCCGGCCACTGCGTCGACCTCAAAACTCGGTTGTGCAGACATCGGCGACCCCCCTATCGATCAAATCCCACCGACGAGTTAATGATACGCGAACGAACGGGGGCGCTCCCGACACCCTAATCGACACGTGTACCTAGTCTGATTTCAGCCACTGCAGCTGCGCGCAGGGCAGCGTAGCTCGCTATGGCCGAGGGCGCCACGCTGGAATCGCTCCACGCTATGGCGGTTTCGGTACTCGTCGCGGCCGCGGTATCACGGCGGAGCAGCTATAAGGATTACGAAACCGCACGCCTGCGATAGGTGCGTAAACGGTTGCAAATCAACGCCAAGACGCTGCACAAGCAAGACATCGAGGTCAATGTGCCGCGGTGTGGGACCAGCCTCGCTGCCAAGGCCATCATCTGGCGCGCGTTGCCAATTGCAGGCGGATCTCATTGTGGTCGAGCTATCTGGGGGCAGCGAACTCCTCATCGGAGAAGCCCTACAGTGGTTAGCCTGCCTCGGAGCAAGAAGGGAAAAGACGGCAAACGCGGCCCTGTGAATGCCCGGGACGACCGATCGCGGCGCCGACGCAATTGCCCGAAAGAAGTTACTCCCATTCACTCCATTGACTGTAGGTTGGATCGAGTGGGTGTTTTACTTTCCCGCCACGGAACCAACACTCTGTTCGCCTCAATCGTCCCTTCGTAAATTTCGACTCCGAAAACTTGCGACATACGCTCGCGAGTCATTGCCTCTGCCGGTGAACCGAATGCGACAACACGTCCCCCGGTCATGATTGCCACTCGGTCACACGCTCGCGCGGCAAGCGTTAGATCGTGAAGCACGACGAGAACAGCGGCGCCGCGTGCGGCAGCTTCGCGCAGCGTGCGCATCGCCGCGAGTTGATACCTCGGATCGAGCGCGGCTGTGGGCTCATCCGCGAGCAGGACCCGGGGGCGTCCTGCGAGCGAGCGAGCTAACAAAACCCGCGCTCGCTCTCCACCAGACAGACTCTGAACCGACCTATCCGCGAGGTCTGTCGTTCCAGTCGCAGCGAGTGCCTCAGTGACCGCTGCTTGGGCCTCGGCTGAGTTGCGGTCACCGAAAGGTATCCGACCAAGTGCCACGACATGTTTAACTGCAAGGTCCCAGCCGATCACCCGTTCCTGCGCGAGATAGGCGAGGTAGCGTGCACGTTCCATTCGCGACCAGGTGTCGAGCGGACGACCATCGATCACCACTCGACCGGAAGCCGACCGGATAAGGCCAGCCACCGCACGCAGAGCGCTCGATTTGCCAGAGCCATTCGGTCCGATTAGACCAACGCACTCTTCAGGTCGAACCTCGAGCGACATATTCGCGACAACTCGCTTTCCGCCGAGATCAACGCAGAGGTTCTCAATGGCGAGGGCGGCGACGGCCGTTGTCACAGGCCACCTGCTCGCGTGCGACTGATGAGATGTAGGAGGAAGGGCGCACCGACTAACGCGGTTATGACGCCGAGCTTCAGCTCAGGCCCGATGGAAACGAGCCGTACCACGATGTCAGCCGCGAGCAGCAAGGTTGCCCCGGCCAGCCCAGACGGAAGAAGGGTTGCCCCTGGAGATTGACCACTGTATCGGCGAACGAGATGGGGTGCGACAAGCCCAATAAATCCGATAACGCCTGTTACCGACACGGCGGCACCGACGGAGAGCGCCACCCCCGACACAGCAAGAAATCGCGTGCGTCTGATGTCAACTCCGAGGGTGACGGCAGTGTCCTCGCCGAGGGAGAGCGCATCTAGCGAGCGGCCGAGCGTAAGTAGAAGGCCAGAGCCTATAGCCATGAGAGGCAACGCAAGCCATATATGATCGAGTGAGCGGTCGGTGAGCGAGCCCATAGTCCAAGAAACGATCTCAAACGCGGCGAACGGGCTTGGCGCCAAATTGAGCGCCAGCGAGGTCAGCGCACCCGATAAGGCTGCAACCGCGATTCCCGCGAGGATCAGCGTGAGCGTGGATGCAGCCCAACCTGCAATAACAAATAACAACACAAGCGAAACCGCGGCCCCCGCAAGCCCGCCTATCGGTAAGGCCAGCGGGGAGGCTCCTGCAAAACCGAAATAGAAAACGACTACAGCACCGAGGGCTGCACCGCCCGATGTCCCGATGATGCCCGGATCAGCAAGCGGATTGCGCAGCAACCCTTGCATGATCGCACCACCAATACCCAATGAGAAACCGACGGCGAGTCCAAGCACCGCGCGCGGCATGCGAATTTCTAGGAACACCGTCTCTGCAAGGCCGGGTTCAAACACAAGCATGGTCCACCATGCCGAATCGAACGCTGTGAGTCCGCGGGTAACCAGCAGCGATACCAAAAAGAGAGCGCCAACCGATACGATCAGTATGTGAAAAGGCCCGCGCCGCATCCTCGGTCTATCCCGCGTGCCGGCCCGAATATTCGCGCTCATCGGTCACGTGCTGCTGCAAGTTGCGTGGCGGCTTTCGCAGCGTCAGGTGTCTCGCATGTCCACCAGGCCGGAGGGATCTCAACCCGTCTAAGTGTCCCGTTGAGTCGCAGAGCCGGATGATCCAGCGTCATTGCGGCAAGCGACGGCCGATCTCTCTGCGGCGGCGATAGAACGACAAGATCTGGCCGCGCGAAAAGCAACTCCTCCACGGAAAGAGAACCTCCCGATGCGCCGACCACGTCGGCCAGATTTCGAAAGCCCACGTGCTCGGCAACGTCGCCGGCAAGAGTTTTTTGACCGGCCACGTGCCCGCCGGAACCGTATAGCGCTGCGGAACGCAAACGTTGTACCGAGGCACCAGCGCTCGCGGAAAGATCAGCCTCAAAGCGCGCAACTAGTGCCTCACCGTCTGCGGGTCGCCCAAGCGCCTCGGCTACCGCACGAATGTTATGCCGAACATCAACAAGCGATCGCACCGGGGGTACCTCGACAACGTTGACCCCCAAACGCCGCATCAGAAATACGGTCTGGCGCGTGGTCGTTGTTCCAGCGAGCACGAGATCAGCCTGAAGCGGCAAGACCTCTTCGGCCGTCCCACGGTTGATGTGCAAACTTTTCGTTTGCGTCGCGGCGGGATTGAGCCAAGGGTCCTGCGCGAGCCACGTGACGGAGACCAGTTGACCCGGCGCGGCAAGCAGCAGCGCTAGATGATCGGTGCATACGTTCATCGATACGACGCGTTTGGGCGCAGCGACCGCCGCACAAACGACCGCGATAAAGGTCGCGACCGCCCATGCTACCCCGGAACAAAAAGTCACGCGGGTCACAGAGCGACTTTCACCCCAAGAAAGCCGCCGCGGCCCTGAGTCCGGAACGTGAAAACCTCCTCGTAGTTCTCGTCAAGTAGATTTTCGACGCGGCCAAAGACCGATAGCGCAGACGTCAACTGGTATGACGCATTGAAGTTGACGAGCGTGTAACTGGGTAGCGTTACACGAGATTGCGGCGTGGCACTGATGAACTCGCTGTCCTGTTGCGAGCCGTTGTGGCGTACGGTCAACGCAGCGGTTGTGCGGCGTTCCGCGGAGTGCCACGCGATGTTGAGAGAACCCGAGTGCGGCGGACGACGGACTTCCTCAAGCCCCGACTCTTCAGCCTCCAGCCACGTATGTGCGAGATTGATCGACCAGTTCTTGTCGAGACGCATGTCCAACGTCGATTCGACGCCGCTGCGCGGACTGCTTGTGACTCGATTCCGTGGTGTCGAAACAAATCCCGGCAAGAACGCAGTGAATATCTCATTCTTCAGATCAGCCTCGAAGTAGGTTACGCCGGCGCGCACACGTTCGTTGAGGAAACTTTGCTCTAGTCCGATGTCGAATCCCCTCGACTCCTCCGCTACAAGACTGGGATTACCGATAAAGCTTGTGGGGTTGAAACCAAACAGCTCAAAGTTAGTTGGCGCCTTGATGCCAGTTCCGGCTGAGGCGCGCACTCGAGTGCCCGAGTCGGCGAGGAGATAGCTCGTCTGCACCCGAAACGTATCCGCGCTGCGAAAACGCTCGTTGTCGTCGTGGCGCACGGCGATCCCAAAGCCAAACCTGCCAGAGGTGAAATCGTATGCGAGCGCATAAGCCCTAGTGTCGAGCTCGCGCTTGAGATTCGTCGGCCCCGGCGCGCCAGTCGGAACGTTACGGAAGGTTTCGCGTTTCTGATCTAACCCGCCCGTCACACGGTGCTTTAAAGACCCCGTCTCAAGCGTGACAGAACTAAATACGCTGACTTTGCCGCGAGTGCCATCCGTAAAGAACGCCGGTAGGTCGTCAGTGAAACTTTGGCGCGAGATATCGGCGAAGGCATAGCCTGCTCTTGTGACCCAGCGCCCATCGAGCAGCGAAAGATCAGCGGAGAGCGCACCGTAGAGCTGCCGTGACTTCCCGGTGTTATTGCCATCAATGACGAAGCCTTGAGTCGGGCGCGACGGGAACGCGAAATCCTGCGGATCGGTCTCGAAGTCAGTCTCGACTTGTCGCAGCAAGGCGCGTAGCACGAGATTAGGCAGAGGGCGCATGCCTACGTTCAGAAAGGATGAAGTGTTTCGAGCCCCATCTTCTTCCGATCCGAAGCGCGATATGTTGATGCCAGAGGTGCTGAAGCGACTGACGCTAGCGAAGACATCGGCGCGCTCGCTACCGTACCCTCCGTTGACTGACAGCTGGTGGGTCGAGAACGCCCCGCCCTCGGCGAAACCGCCGAAACTGAGCTCGCCCTCGCCGCGCCGCGGGATGATGTTAAGCACTCCGCCTATCGCATCCGATCCATATAACGAGCTCTGCTCGCCGCGCAGCGCCTCAATCCGCGCGATGTCCGTTGCAACTAAACCCGAGAAATCAAACTCGCCCTGGAACGGGTCGGAAATATCGGCACCCTCAAGTAGCACGAGCGTGTGGTTGCCTTCTGCGCCGCGCATCCTGACCTGCGTTAGTCCGCCGATGGTTCCTGTGCGACTCACTGCAACCCCGGGGAGGTCGCGCAGCGCGTCTGATACAAAGCGCGTTTGGCGCGTCTCCAGCTGATCGCGCGTCAGGACAGAGACGGCGGTGCCAAGCGAATCGACGCTTTGTTCCGAGCCGACCCTGTTGGCCGTCACCACAACGGTCTCTTCGGGTTCGCTCTCGGGAGCCTGTTGCGGAGTTTGCGCGACGGCCGAGGCGGACAGCGCCAGCAGGGACGCGACGATTAACGGATTTTTGTGTAAAGACATATTGGCTTTTCCTTGACAAACGATGGAGAGCGCACGACCTCTCGTGCCCCAAGGACCGCTTGCCGCCTTCACGAAACAAACGGGTTGCCACCATTCGGAGAAGGTCCGACCTCCATACGAGCCCACCGCACGCGAGAAAGTGACGTCGCTCGGCAGGTTTCCTGGCTTGGCGACCCCCACCCGCTGCCTTCCCAGAATTTTGAATTCCAGTGGCGTGATTGCGCGTGTGCTGTCGCTTACAGTTGCGGGGGCAGCCCCGGCGTCTCACCGGGTTCCCTTTTTCATCCGCGCACAACCCGCGCGGAACCGAGCGATGTAAAGAATGCCGTTGCGCGGACGGCGTCATGCAGCGTTCGCGGCAACCTCCTCTTGGGGATCGTCCGCAGCGTTGTCGAACTGGGCCCAATCGACGTGAACGGTACGGCCGTAACGTAAAGCCTTTCGAATCGCGATTCGCGCGAGTGTTCGGTCGCGTCGTGAGCAAATCAGGCCGTCAGGAACTGGGCTTGCAAGTGAG
>VGUP01000126.1 GCA_016874175.1 Gammaproteobacteria bacterium
TCTCGCCAGGCAGATCCTGCAAGTGAGCTACATATTCGATCCTTTGATCTGGGTGATCGGTCTGTTTGGCGGTGGTCTGTTGGTGGCGACGAGTGGCTGGCTCGCGACCCGCAGCGTGTTGCAGCAACCGCCGGCGAGTACGCTGCGTGGAGGTTCTGCATGACAGAGTCTGCGTATATTCAGGCTGCTCGCACGCGCTGTGCTGCGGCGTTCGTAGTCATCGTCACCTCGATCACGACTTCGCTGGTCGCGGTCGCCACGGCCAATGAAACAGCCTTAACCATCTACAGTTCCGCAGGACCGGGCGCGATCTCTGCCGACAGTTATCGACCGGTCGATGGCGCGGAAGGGCTCCGCGGCGCTGCAGTACCGGGCTTTGCTATCGTGCGCGATGAGCGTGATCTCGAGTTGCCTGCCGGACGCTCGCAACAAAGATTCGGTGAGGTTGCGGCGTACATCGACCCAACGACGGTGAATTTCGTGTCGCTCACCGATCCGGCAACGCGTGTCCTCGAGCAGAGTTTTCAGTTCGATTTGGTGAGTTCACGCAAGCTGCTGGCGCGTTATGTGGGCCGACCGATCATGGTCGAGCGCGTGCAGGGCGGGCAGGTGACTACGCTCGCGGGCACTTTACTGTCGGCGGGCGAGGGACTCGTGCTCCGCGCTAATGACGGCACGGTATCGACACTACGCGAATACTCGGCCATTCGTTTTCCCGAGCTGCCTGGCGGACTCATCACGCAGCCGACGCTCGAGTGGTTGCTCAATTCGCCGCGTGGCGGCAAGCAGCGTGCGCGTGTGTCCTATGAAACCGGGGGTATCAGTTGGTGGGCGGACTACAACCTCGTGTTCAAGCCCGGCAAAGACGCCAATAGCGGCACGCTCGATCTTTCTGCCTGGGTCAGCATCATCAATATGTCCGGTGTGTCGTTCCGTGACAGCCCACTGAAACTGGCTGCCGGCGACGTGCAGCGCGCGGCGCCCGCGGACGCGCGCGGGGCGCTGCGCCGGATGGAGGCGCTGGCGACCGCAGCGCCGGATGCCGATGCGGGCTTCAGCGAAAAAGCGTTCTCCGAGTTTCATCTCTATACGCTCGGCCGTCGTACTGACCTGCCCGACAACTCGACGCGACAGATCGAGCTCTTCGATCAGGTCAAGCAGGTACCGGCGCGCAAGCGCCTCGTATATCGCGGCCTAGATGTGGGCGGGTACTACGGCAGTCCCCTGCTCGAGCGTGAGTTCGGCGATTCCTCGAGTCGCAAGGTCGAGGTGCTGCTCGAGTTTCGTAATGACAAATCACTGGGCCTCGGCGTGCCACTGCCCGCCGGGCGTATTCGTGTGTCGCAACTCGACGAGGCCGACGGCAGCCTCGAATTCATTGGTGCCGATCGCATCGATCACACGCCGCGCGATGAACTCGTGCGCGTGCGACTGGGCACGGCGTTCGATGTGGTGGGCGAGCGCAAACAGGTCGATTTTGCGGTGGATACCCGCGCCCGCTGGCTCGAGGAAGAAATCGAAGTCAAGTTGCGCAACCGCAAAGACGAGGCGGTCGAAGTGCAGATCATCGAGCCGATGTTCCGCAGTGGAGCATGGAAAATGCTGCGCGAGACGCAGGCACACAGCAAGCTCGATGCACGGCAGATCCAGTTCGTGACACGGCTCGACAAAAATGGCGAAGCCGTGCTGCGGTATCGGGTCCGCTACAGCTGGTGAGCAGGGCTGGTGTAGGCCCGAGCGAATACTTTGACGTGCTCGTCGATCAGCGTCGGCAGGGCGAGCGGGCGACAGCGCGTGCCGCCGAGGTCGTGCTGGTGCAGCAGCGCCAGCAACAGTGGTGAGAGCAGCATCAGCGCGGCGTGGCGGGTATCGCAGGGCACGAGAACCCCATGCTCGATATAGACTGTGAGCCGCGACTCCAGCGCCTGCAGCGTAGGCTCGAGCACGTCCTGCAGATAGTCGAGCGCCGTGGCGGGATGACGTAGTCCCTCGGCAAGGCCGATGCGGTGCAAGGGTCCAATCGAGCCTTGCGTCCAACCGCGCACCACGCGTTCCAAAAAATCTTTGAGCGCGGGCTCGAGAGCCGGCTCGTCGGCATCGACGACGCGGGTACGCTGCAGGTGCCGTTTGCCTTCGCGCAAGTAATGAGCGAACACGGCCTTGATGAGCGCTTCGCGCGTACCGAAATAGTGGCGCAGTGTGGCGACACTTACCCCCGCAGCGAGTGCGAGTTCACGAAAGCTCGGCGGTTCCCCGGTTTGCAGGGCGAGTCGCTCCCGCGCCTTGCCGATGAGGGCGGCGCGGCGTTCCGCGAATTGGGCGTTTCGGGCTCCGGCGGGTCTGGCCATGGCTAGGTCCGGGGGGTGTGAGGGGGGGAAGACGCTGCGATTGATTAATTAAACCATGTGATCTAATATATCCGCAACAGGAGTTTTTTGTCGCCACAGGAACGGCATCAATATGGCTTTCGACGAACCCAAACCCGGCCTCTTTGCTCGTTACCGCTACGCCTTCATGGCCGTGTTCGCGGTCGGGTTCGTTGTCGTGATGTTCTATCGCAATACGCGCCCGACCCCGGTCGGCGTGGTCGAGGTCAAGGCCGGGCCCGCGGAGCGTGTACTCGCGATCTCCGGCCGAACCCGTCCCCAGGTGACCGTGAACATCGTGCCCAAGACCCCCGGACAGATCGTCCGTCTCGCCAAAGACGAAGGCGAGACCGTACGGGCGGGCGAGGTGCTGGTGCAACTCGAGTCCGACGCGCCCCGCGCTGCGGTCGACGAAGTCGCCTCCAAGATCACCCTGCAGCAGCGCGCCGTGGCCGAGGCTGAGCGCAGTTTCCGTCGCCCCGAGCAGCTGCGCGCGCAAGGGCTCGCTACCGTCAAAGAATTCGACGCCGCCAAGTTCGAGCTCGATCAGGCGCGCCTGTCGCTTGATGGTCTCGCCGCGAGTCGGCGTGAGGTCGCCGCCCGCCTGCGCGACAACACTATCGTTGCTCCGGTGGGTGGTGTGGTGCTCGCGCGCCCGGTCGATCAGGGTCAAGTGGTCGGTGCGCAGACGGTGATCTATGAAATCGCACCGCTTGCCGATGTCGAAATCGAGGCCGACGTCGATGAGCGCTATCTGCCAGAAATCCGCGAAGGGCTGAAGGCTGACGTGCTGGTGGCCGGCCAGGCCGCGCCGCTCGCCGCCACGCTCTATTACGTGTCGCCCAAAGTCGACCCGCGTACCGGTGGCGCAAAGGTTCGGCTCCGTCTCGAGACGCCGATCAAAACTTTGCGCTCGGGTCTCACCGCCGATGTGAACATCATCGTCGAGCGACGCGAACAAGCCGTGACCGTTGCCCGTAGCGCCATTTTGGGCCGCGACGGCAGCGCGCGCGTGCTCGTAGTCGACGAGGGTCGTGTTGCCGCGCGGTCAGTGAAATTTCTGGAGTGGCCGAGCGAACGGGTCATCGTGCTCGCCGGTTTGCAGGCTGGCCAGCAGGTGCTCGCCAGCCCACGCGCCGATTTGATCGGTGAAAAAGTCGCACCGAGTACCGATCTCGAATCCGTGCCCGGCGCCGCAAGGCCGCGCGGTTCTGACGCGCGCAAGGCGTTGTGAGGTTCTACTGATC
Organism: Gammaproteobacteria bacterium; assembly: GCA_016874175.1. GTDB lineage: Bacteria > Pseudomonadota > Gammaproteobacteria > Steroidobacterales > Steroidobacteraceae > UBA964. Next base: position 3,614 of record VGUP01000126.1, read on the forward strand.
ATGGCACTCGAGTTCTCCATGCGATTCGACTTGAAGGTGGCTTTGCGCTATCTGCTGTCGAATCGACTGCAAACGGCCTTGCTGATTGGCGGCGTCGCCATCGCCGTGACCGTATTTACCTTCAATGCCGCGCTGATCAATGGTCTCGCCGAGTTCCAGATCGACCGCGTCGTCGGCAGTTCAGCGCACGTCACCATCGAACCGGCGATGCCGCGACCCGCGGTGGCGCCCGCCGCGGATGGGGCCGAGCGACTCGTGGTGTCACAGACCGCGCTCGAGCGTCGCGAGCAGATCAAAGAATGGCGTAGCGTTGAACGCATCATCGACACCCTGCCAGGCGTGACCGGCGTCTCGCACAACATCATCGGTACCGGGCTCGTGACCCGCGGTGAGCAGACCCTACCCGTCAGTCTCAAAGGTGTTGAGCCCGGTCGTCTCGCTGCCATTGCGCCCATCGATGACAACATCGTCGCTGGCGAAGCGCGGCTTGGTCTCAACGACGTGCTGATCGGTCGCAAACTCGCCAACGATCTTGGTATTGGTGTGGGCCAGCCGATTTTTATCACCAGTAATCAAGGCCGCGAGCGAACGCTCACGGTGCGCGGTCTCTATGCCACCGGCGTCGACAGTCTCGATGCGCGCCTCGCCTACGTGAACCTCGATACCGCACGCGTCATGTTCGACTTGCCCGAAGGCCTCACCGAAATCGAAATCAAACTCGCCGATATCTACGCCGCGCGAGCGGTTGCGCGACAGCTTGCCGACACCACCGGGCTCGAAGCCGTTGCCTGGATGGACAAGAACCAGCGACTGCGCGAGGCCCTCGAGGGTCAGGGCAACTCGGGCAGCATCATCAAAATGTTCACGCTCATCACCATCGTGGTGGGCGTCGCCAGTGCGCTGTTGTTGACCACTTTCAGGCGTCGCCCTGAGATCGGCATCATGCGCAGCTTCGGAATTTCGCAGCGCTTCGTGCTCTCGGTGTTCATGCTGCAGGGCGCGCTGATCGGCATCATCGGTTCTTTGGTCGGCTGTTTTCTGGGCTGGGGTTTCAGCACCTTGCTCGCGAGCGCGGGTGAGGGTGCGCGGCGCTTGCCCGTCGACCCGAGTCTTGGTCAGTACGACGTGGCGCTGCTGCTCGCTGCCGCAGCGAGCATTGCCGCAGCGCTGTGGCCCGCCCGCGCGGCGTCGCGCATCGATCCAGTAGAGGCGATCTCGCAATGACCGACACACAACTGCCACTGCTCGAAGTCAGCGATATCCGCAAGATATTCGTCGATCGAGATTTTCAGACGCCCGTGCTCAAGGGGATCAACTTCACGCTGCAACGCGGCGAGATGGTGGCCATGCTCGGACCCTCGGGGAGTGGCAAGAGCACGCTGCTCTCCATCCTTGGCACGCTGATGCGACCGACCTCGGGCAGCTTTCGCATGCTTGGCCGCGAGCTCACCACGCTCGCCGAAAAAGAACTTTCCGATTTTCGCAATCAGCAGATCGGTTTCATTTTTCAGTATCACCATCTGCTGCCCGATTTCACGGCACTCGAGAACGCGATGTTCCCGCACGCAGGTCGGCTGTGGCGTGAAACCCGCACGGGACGCGAGCGTGCCGCGATGCTGCTCGAGCGGGTCGGACTCAAAGATAGAATGAACTATCGCGCCACGCGTCTTTCGGGTGGCCAGAAACAGCGCGTGGCGATTGCCCGTGCGCTGATGAATCAACCGGCGCTGGTGTTGGCCGACGAACCGACCGGCAATCTCGACCGCGAGAACGCTGATCAGGCTTTCGCGCTGATGACCGAGATCCAGCGCGAAACCGGCTCGACCTTCCTGCTTTCAACGCACGACCGCGAGCTCGCCGAGCGTTGCGAGCGCCGCATCTATATCCAAGGTGGCGTGGTTGCTACCGCTCCGGCCCACCGGATGCCGCTGCGCGTTATCGCAGGCGAGGTCGCCGCGGTGATCGACCACACGGGCGGTAGCCCGCCCAGCGACGATAGTCGTCAGCGGGCTTGAGTTTCCGCCCCGCCTGGATCTAGCCGAGACCTGGCTTAGACCCCGCCTAAAAAATCCTGCTTGCCGACTTCCACGCCGGCCTCACGCAGCAGCGTGTAGGTGGTGGTGACGTGGAAATAGAAATTGGGCAGCGCCCAGCGCTGGATGAACGGCAGACCGTCCAACTCGAGGGTACGCGTGCGCAGCGGCAGCACGATGTGTCGCTGCAGGGCGCCCTCGAGCTGGGCAGGGGTGATGGTCTGCAGCCAAGCAATCGTCGTGTGCACTCGTGCGCCGAGCTCATCCAGCGTTTGCTCTTCGTCAGGAAACTTGGGCGCGTCGATACCCGCCAGCCTTGCCGTGCTGTTCTTGGCGAAATCGGTCGCGAGCTGTACCTGCCTCTTGAGCGGAAACATATCGGGCGCGATCCGCAAATTTTCGATGACGCCCGCATCCAGTTTTTTGGCCTCGGCATGGGCCTTGGCCTTTTCGAGCATTTTGCCGAGGTTGGCCAAAATGGGCAGAAACAACTCGACCGTGGTGGCGTAGACGCTGAGTGACATCACTTGTTCTCCTTGCTTGGTCGACGCTCGTCGATCCACTTTTTGGTAACCGTCCAGGTGGTGGCGTTTTTGCGCCGATCGCCGAGCGGGGATGGGGTGAGATATTCGGGATAGCGGCTGGTCAACACCTGCATGAGCCGCGGCGGGATCCGCGACTTGTCGAAGGTCGAGAAGCCGGTGGCGTTGAAAATCATGATGCCTGATCGGTCACGCATCTTCATCCAGGGTAGCCAGCTCGAGATACGCTGCCATGAGATCCGCGACTCGCCGAGGCGGGTACGTTTGGGGTCGAGGAAGTCGTTCGCTCGATAATGGTCATTGAAGATTTCCATCGCGTGGTA
>VGUP01000127.1 GCA_016874175.1 Gammaproteobacteria bacterium
ATTCTGCGCGCCAGGACACGAGACCCTCAAGGTAACGATCGAGCGCCGTAAGTTCTTGTGCCGTTGCCGTCAGTGCACCGAACACGGACAACAGCAACGCGGACAGCGTTGCGAGGCGCATGGGACGGATCACTCGCCTGAGGGCGCAGGCACGAGAATCTCGCGCCCGCCGTTCGCCTGCAGCGGACCGACGAGGCCTGCGGCCTCCATCGATTCGATCAGGCGTGCAGCACGGTTGTAGCCGATCTTGAGTCGACGCTGCACGTAAGAAATGGAGGGCTTGCGCTCGTTGATGACGATTTTGACGGCCTCGTCGTAGAGCGCGTCCTGCTCGGCGTCGCCTCCCAGCGTGCCGCCGCCCTCGCCCTCTTCGGGTGCGAGACCGGGTACGGGATCCTTGGGCCCCGAAAGCACTTCCTCGATGTAATTGGGCGCGCCGGCCTTACGCAGCGCATCCACCACACGATGCACCTCGGCATCGGCGACGTAAGCGCCGTGCACGCGATTGGGCATGGACGTACCCGGCGGCAGATACAGCATGTCGCCGTGACCGAGCAAAGATTCCGCACCGCCCTGATCGAGGATGGTTCTCGAGTCCACCTTGGCGGACACCTGAAACGCAATGCGCGTCGGGATATTCGCCTTGATGAGTCCGGTGATCACATCGACCGAGGGACGTTGCGTGGCCAGAATGAGATGTATGCCCGAAGCGCGCGCTTTTTGCGCAAGCCGCGCAATCAGTTCTTCGACTTTTTTGCCGACGATCATCATGAGATCGGCGAGCTCGTCAATGACCACGACGATGAACGGCAGCGGCACGAGATCAGGAATTTGTGACGGATCAAAGGATGGATCATTCGCCGCGCGCGCTATCATCACCGGATCTTTGATCGGCTTTTTGGCTTCGGTGGCATCGCGCACCTTGCGATTGAAGCCCGCGATGTTGCGCACCCCGAGCGCCGCCATCAACTGATAACGACGCTCCATTTCAGCGACACACCAACGCAGCGCATTGGCGGCGTGCTTCATGTCGGTGACCACTGGCGCGAGCAGATGCGGAATACCCTCGTAGACCGAGAGCTCGAGCATCTTCGGATCGATCATGATGAGGCGCACATCCTCGGCGGTGCTCTTGTAGAGCATCGAGAGCACCATGGCATTGATGGCCACCGACTTGCCCGAACCTGTGGTACCGGCGACCAGCAGGTGCGGCATGCGCTGCAGATCGGCGACGACCGGTGCGCCACCGATATCTTTGCCGAGCGCGAGCGCAAGCGGCGAGCCGATGTCATCGTAGGCTTTGGACTTGACGATCTCGGCGAGCGTGACGATCTCGCGACGCTCGTTCGGAATCTCGAGACCCATGACCGATTTGCCGGGAATGACCTCGACCACGCGCACGCTGATCGCCGACAGCGCTCGCGCGAGATCTTTGGAGAGCGAGCTGATCTGACTCGCCTTGACGCCAGGCGCAGGACGCAACTCGAAGCGCGTGACCACTGGCCCCGGCAGTACGGCGACGACTTCCACTTCGACCCCGAAATCTTTGAGCTTGAGCTCGACGAGGCGCGACACGGCCTCGAGCGCCTCGGCCGAATAGCCGGTCTCGCGCGCCGGTGGATCATCGAGCAATTGCAGCGGCGGCAGTTCGCCCGCCTTGGCGGTAAACAGCGGGACTTGTCGCTCTTTCTCGATACGTTCGCTTTTCTCCGGCTGCGGGGCCGGCGGTTCGATACGCGGCTTTGGACGAGTCGCGGCTTTTTTGGTCTCGACCTCGAACGTTTCTTTGCGTGCCGCCTTGCGCTCTTCGCCCTCGGCGATGTCACGCTTCTGCAGCCGTCGCGCACGCATCCAGTCGATGGCGCCCCAAAATCCAGCGCCGAGCCGATCGATTACCGCCAGCCACGAGAGCCCGAAGGCCAGGGAGATTCCGGCCATGGCGCAGGCGAGCGCCAGCAAGGTGCCGCCCACGAAATTGAAATTGCCCTGCATCCACTCGCCCACCAGACTGCCGACGACGCCGCCTGCGCTCTGCCGCAGAATGCCTGCGGAAAAATGCAGCGTAGCGAGCGCGCAAGACGCCGCGAGCAAGAGCACGAAACCACCACCGCGAACGAAGGTATTGAGGCGCGAGGCGTGTTCGGCGTTGCCACGATCGCGGAACATCAACCAGCACGCCGCACCGAGCATGATCGGAAAGAGATAAGCCGGGCCACCGAACAGAAAAAACAGCGTGTCGGCGAGCCAGGCGCCCTGTCGACCAATGAGGTTGTCGATCTCGGCGTCACCCGTGCCGGTAAAGGAAAACCCGGGATCGCTCGGTCGGTAGGACAAGAGCGCCGCGAACAACATGAGCGCGGCGACGCCCGTGAGGATGACCGCACCTTCACGCAGCGCGCGCTTGACGGTCTCGGTGAATCGGTTGGGTGCCTCAGCCTTGGCGGCGTTCTCGGGCAATGTGGGGCCTGTGCATGACGGGTTTGAAGACTGCAGATTCTACGGGAATTGCCGGGTGCGCGACAGTTGGCGGGACAGCCGACAGGTGCATCCCGCCACGCTTGCCCCTAACATGCCGACATGGCTGCACAACATCACAAACTGATCATTCTCGGCTCCGGCCCTGCGGGCTACTCCGCGGCCGTTTATGCCGCGCGCGGCAACCGCTCACCCGTACTCATCACGGGCATACAGGAAGGCGGACAACTCATGACCACTACCGAGGTCGATAACTGGCCGGGCGATGCGCGCGGCTTGCTGGGCCCGGCGCTCATGGAGCGCATGAAGGTGCATGTACTGCGTTTTGGCACAGTCATAGTGAGCGATCACATCCACAGCACCAAACTCGGCGAGCGCCCGTTTCGACTGATCGGCGATCTCGGCGAATACACCTGCGATGCGCTCATCATCGCGACCGGGGCCTCAGCGCGTTATCTCGGGCTCGACTCCGAAGAAGCGTTCAAAGGCAAAGGCGTCTCGGCCTGCGCCACGTGCGATGGATTTTTCTTCCGCGGCCAGTCGGTCGCCGTGGTGGGCGGCGGCAACACCGCTGTCGACGAAGCGCTCTATCTTTCGAACATCGTCGGGCATGTCACCTTGGTACATCGCCGCGATCGTCTGCGCGCCGAAAAAATCATGCAAGATCGACTCTTCGAGCGCGAGCGCGCCGGCAAGATCCGAATTCTTTGGAACCACGCCGTCGATCAGGTGCTGGGTGATGACTCCGGCGTGACGGGACTGCGCGTGCACCCCACGCACGATGGCCAGACGATTGCCCGTGCCGCCACCACCGATGTGCCGGTCACCGGCGTCTTCATCGCCATCGGCCATACGCCCAACACCGAAATCTTTGCCGGGCAACTGGCGATGAAAGACGGTTACCTCACCGTGCACAGCGGCACGTCGGGAATGGCGACAGCGACAAGCGTACCTGGCGTATTTGCCGCCGGTGATGTGGCCGATCACGTTTATCGGCAGGCGATCACGTCGGCAGGCTCGGGCTGCATGGCGGCGCTTGACGCCGACCGCTGGCTCGAGCGCTTCGATCACGGCGGATGACGTTCGCGGTCCGCCTCGTCGAACGGGTCGCGGACCTGCCGGCCGCCGACTGGAACGCTCTCGATCGCGGCGGTTTTCCGTTCCTGCGCCACGAGTTTCTGGCGGCACTCGAAAACACGCGCTGCGTGGGCTCCGAAACAGGCTGGCGACCTTGGCTGCTCACGCTGCGTGATGCGCGGGGCCTCGCCGCGGCGGCGCCGGGTTGGCTCAAAGATGACTCGTACGGCGAATTCGTTTTTGATTTCGCTTGGGCGCAGGCCTATGTCCGACACGGTCTGCGCTATTACCCGAAGCTCGTGATCGCGGCGCCGTTCACGCCCGCCACGGGGCCGCGTCTGCTGCTGCGCAAAGATCTTGCCGCCGATGCTAGCGACGCTGCGGCGCTGCGTCGTCAGCTGCAGCGCGCCCTCCTCGAAGCCGCCACCGACGCCGGCTTGTCATCCGTACACCTGCTCTTTCCGGTGGCGAGCGATCGCCAAGCTCTCGGCGAAGAGTGGCTCACCCGCATCGACTGTCAATTTCATTGGGCAAATCGCGGCTACGCAAGCTTCGAGGATTTTCTTGGCGGTTTCACGGCTGAAAAACGCAAGAAAGCCAAGCGCGAGCGGCGGCGCGTGGCCGAAGCTGGCATCCATTTCGAAAGCCGACTCGGCAGCGAAGCGACCGACACCGAGATCCTCACCGCGTGGGAGTTGCACCGCATCACTTTCCGGCGGCGTGGTAACGAACCGTACCTCGGTCCCGAGACCTTCGTGCAGATCGCACGCACGATGGGTGATGCGCTGCTCTTCAAATTTGCGAAACAGGGCGCGGAAATCGTCGCCGTCGCCGTGTTTTTCATTGGCGAGGACACGCTCTACGGCCGCTATTGGGGCGCTGCGGAGAATCATCACAGCCTGCACTTCGAGACTTGCTATCACCAAGGCATCGAGTTCTGCATCGAGCGCGGGCTCGCGCGCTTCGAACCCGGCACGCAAGGCGAACACAAGGTGAGCCGCGGCTTCGTACCGACAACCACCTACTCTGCACATTGTATTTTTGAGCCACGGTTTCGGGCGGCGATCGCCGATTACCTTGAGCGCGAGCGCGAAGCGGTTGAGCATTACGCGACCGGTATCGCCGAACACGTGCCCTACCGCGAAACACTGGAGACTCTGTGACGCCCCGTCCGCGCCGCACACTGGTGTGGCTCGAGCCAGAGGGTGATCCGCAAGCTTTTCCAGCCGCCGAGTGCGCGCTCGATGAGCCCTCGGGTTTGCTGGCCGCGGGCGGCGATCTGCGTCCGGAGCGACTGCTCGCCGCTTATCGACGCGGCATCTTCCCGTGGTATTCGCCTGGACAACCCATCCTTTGGTGGTGCCCCGACCCACGCGAAGTGCTACTGCCCACCGAGTTCCGACGCAGCCGCAGTCTCGTCAAGCGCGAGCGCAACGCGGGTTTCGAGGTGCGCGAAAACACCGCCTTCGCGGCCGTCATCGCTGCCTGCGCCGCGCCGCGCGAGCTCGACGGCGGCGGCACTTGGATCACCGTGGAGATGCGCGATGCGTATCTCGAATTGCATCGGCGCGGCTACGCTCACAGCATCGAAACCTGGCGGTATGACGAACTCGTCGGCGGCCTCTACGGCGTGAAGCTGGGCAGGGTTTTTTTCGGCGAATCGATGTTCAGTCGCGAGTCCGATGCATCCAAGGTGGCACTATCCGGACTTGTTCGGCGTGCCACCGCGCACGGCATTGAGCTCATCGATTGCCAAATGCCCACTCGACACTTGGGTTCGCTCGGCAGCCGACCCCTGCCGCGCAGCGAATTTCTGGCCCTGCTCGCACGTTTGATTGATTCGCGGGAGGGGTTTGGGCAGAATCCACGCTCCTTTTAGCCGGGTGCCCACACACTGATGTCGAAAGAAGACGCGATCCAGATGGACGGCGAAGTCGTCGAGACCCTGCCGAACACCACTTTTCGCGTGAAGCTCAGCAATGGGCACATCGTCACGGCACACATCTCGGGCAAGATGCGCAAGAACTACATCCGCATCCTCACCGGCGACACTGTGACGGTCGAACTCACGCCCTACGATCTGACCAAAGGCCGCATCGTCTATCGCGGGCGCTAAACGGCGCCGTGCTCAAGCGGCGAGACCGTCAATCGACGACCGCGGGTTCCTCGTTCGGGATGCACTCGAGATCGAGGCCCGAACCGTTCTTGTTCAAGGTTGCGCGCACCGTGCCGCCGTTGACGAGTTTGCCGAACAGCAACTCTTCGGCGAGCGGCCGCTTGATGTGCTCCTGGATCACGCGCGCCATCGGCCGCGCGCCCATCTTCGGATCGTAGCCCTTCTTGGCGAGCCAACGGCGCGCCGCATCGTCGAGCACCAGCGCCACGCGCTTGACCTCGAGCTGCGTTTCGATTTCGACCAACAGTTTCTCAACCACGCGTTCGATGGTCGATTCATCGAGACCATTGAACTGAATGACCGCATCGAGACGGTTGCGGAACTCGGGTGAGAATAATTTTTTGATCGCCTCCATGCCATCGGTGGTGTTGTCCGACGGCGTAAAGCCGATCGAGGCCCGCGCCATGTCGGCGGCTCCCGCGTTGGTCGTCATCACGATGATCACGTTCCGGAAATCGGCCTTGCGGCCGTTGTTGTCGGTAAGAGTGCCGTGATCCATCACCTGCAGCAGCAGGTTGAACACGTCGGGGTGCGCTTTCTCGATTTCGTCGAGCAACAAGACCGCGTGCGGATGCTTGGAAATCGCCTCGGTGAGCAGCCCGCCCTGATCGAAGCCGACATAGCCCGGCGGTGCACCAATGAGACGTGAGACTGTGTGCCGCTCCATGTATTCGGACATGTCGAAGCGGATGAACTCGATACCAAGCGCAATCGCGAGCTGCCGCGTGACCTCG
>VGUP01000128.1 GCA_016874175.1 Gammaproteobacteria bacterium
ATCGCACGGTCGGCGGCATGATTTCCCGCGATCAGATGGTCGGGCCGTGGCAGGTTCCGGTCGCCGATTGCGGCGTAACCACTGCCGATTATTTTGGTCATGCGGGCGAGGCCATGGCGATGGGCGAGCGTACGCCGGTTGCCATCCTCGATTCACGCGCAGCGGCGCGTCTGGCCGTCGCCGAGTCGATTACCAACATTCTCGCCGCCGACGTGCGCCGTCTCGGCGACATTCGCTTGTCGGCCAACTGGATGGCCGCTTGCGGCGAGCCGGGCGAAGATGCTGCGCTCTATGCCGCCGTGAAGGCGGTGGGCGAGGAGCTTTGTCCTGCGCTCGGTATTGCCATTCCGGTCGGCAAAGATTCGCTCTCCATGCGCACCGCCTGGCAAGACGAGTCAGGGGATCAAAAATCCGTCGTCGCGCCGGTCTCGCTCATCGTGCCCTCGTTTGCACCGGTGGGCGATGTGCGTCAATGCTGGACGCCGCAACTGCGCACCGACTGTGGTAACACCTCGCTCATCCACATCGACCTCGGTGAAGGGCGAAATCGCATTGGCGGCTCGGTGCTGACGCAGGTCTACGGTGGACTCGGCGAAACGCCCGCTGATCTCGACAACCCGCAACTTTTGAGAGGCCTTGCTGCGGCGCTCACCGAACTGCGCGCACTCGATGCCGTGCTTGCGTATCACGACCGTTCCGATGGGGGCCTCGCGGTGACACTCACTGAGATGGCATTTGCGGGCCACTGTGGCATCGACGTCAACATCGGCATAAAAGATCCGAGCGAGCTCGGCGATAAGGCCGCGGCGCTCGCTGCGCTCTTTGCCGAAGAGCCGGGCGTCGTGCTACAGGTTGACCTTGAAAATTGCGCCGACGTACTCGGTATTTTGTTCAAGCACGGGGTGGGGCATTGCAGCGCCGTCATCGGACGCGTTGAGCCCAAGTCCGATCGCATTCGCATCGCGGCGGGCAAGCTCGTCATCGACGAGCCCTGGGAAGCCCTCAAGCGCGAATGGTCTTTGACGAGTCATCGTATGCGTGCCTTGCGTGACGATCCCGATTGCGCGCAAGAGGAGTTCGAGGCGTCGACCTCGCTCGTCACGCTGCCATTACAGTCGGTGCTCAGTTTCGATGCTGATGAGGATATCGTGGTACCCTTCATCAGCCGCGGCACGCGTCCAAAAATTGCGGTGTTGCGCGAACAGGGCGTCAACAGCCAATCCGAGATGGCAGCGGTGTTTGACCGTGCAGGTTTCGAAGCGCATGACATCCACATGACCGATCTCATCGCGAGCCGTCGCGATCTTGCGGAGTTCCGCGGTCTTGTCGCCTGTGGTGGGTTCTCGTATGGCGACGTACTTGGTGCCGGCGCGGGCTGGGCGAAGTCGATTCTTTTCAATCCGCAGATCCGCGATTCGTTCGCCGAATTCTTTGCCCGCCACGAGACGTTCGCACTCGGTATCTGCAATGGCTGTCAAATGCTGGCGCAGCTCGCGCCCATCGTCCCCGGCGCAGCCCATTGGCCGCGCTTCGTGCGTAACCGCGGTGAACAATTCGAGGGACGTGCGACGCTCGTCGAAGTGATGCCGACCCCGTCCATTGTCTTCATGGGCATGACCGGTTCTGTGCTGCCCATCGCTGTTTCGCATGGCGAAGGCCGCGCGGAGTTCGTCGACGCTGCGCAAGCTGCCGCTTGCGAGGCGTCCGGTACGGTGGGACTCCGATACGTCGTACGCGCCGGCGAAGTTGCCACGCGCTATCCCGCCAATCCCAACGGCTCGCCGAACGGACTCGCTGCGCTGTGCAACCTCGATGGCCGCGTGACGCTCGCCATGCCTCACCCCGAGCGCGTCTTCCGAACGGTGCAGATGTCGTGGCGGCCGCCGGGGAATGCCGAATACTCGGGCTGGATGCGCCTCTTCAGAAACGCGCGAGCCTGGGTGGGATGACCGCCTCGCGTCCGCCCGTTTTCGAACTGCGGGGGCTGCGCAAGGCATATGGTGAGGGTGCCGCAGCGGTCCGCGCGCTGCGCGGCATCGACCTTCACATCGACCCCGGTGAGTTACTCGTGCTTCTTGGGCCTTCGGGTTCCGGCAAATCCACGCTGCTCAATATTTTGGGTGGACTCGATCGCCCGACGACCGGCAGCGTTCGCTTCGGTGAGCTTGAGCTTTCAACGGCCACCGATGCCGCGCTCACCGACTATCGGCGTCATCACGTCGGATTCGTGTTTCAGTTCTACAACCTCATCGCAAGCCTCACCGCGCGCGAAAACGTAGAACTCGTCACCGAGGTCGCCGATGCGCCGATGCCGGCGGAAGAAGCGCTTGGTCTGGTGGATCTCGCTGAGCGAATGACGCATTTCCCAGCGCAGCTCTCGGGTGGCGAACAACAACGTGTCGCGATCGCACGCGCGATCGCCAAGCGACCAAGCGTGCTGCTCTGTGACGAACCGACCGGCGCGCTCGATGTCGCGACGGGCATTCGCGTACTCGAGTCGATTCTGCGGATCAACGAGCAACTCGGTACGACGACGCTGCTCATCACCCACAACGCCGATATCGCAAGGCTCGGTGATCGTGTGGTGCGTTTCGCTGATGGACTCATTCGGACCGTCGAGCGCAATCCCGCGCGAGTTCCACCGTCGCAGTTGCACTGGTGACACCGCTCGATCGCAAATTGTTGAGGGACTTGCGCCGGCTCTGGTTGCAGGCGGTCGCGGTGGGTGTCGTGCTCGGCTGCGGCATCGCCATCTTCGTCATGGCGACGGGCATGTACGGTTCGCTCGAGGTGTCGCGTGATCAGTATTACGCGCGCTCGCTGATGGCAGACCTCGCGGGTTCGCTCGTTCGAGCACCCGATCGCATCGCCGCGGATCTGGCGGCAGAGCCTGGCGTCGCAGGTCTCGAAGCGCGGGCGAGTGGCGTCGGCTTACTCAGCATCGAAGGTGTCACCGAGCCAGTATCCGCGCGTCTCGTCTCGCTGCCCGCTGAGAGACGACCTCGCGTCAATGATCTGGTGCTCAAGCGCGGTCGATGGCCCGTGGCCACGCGTAGCGCCGAGGTGCTCGTCAACGAATCGTTTGCCGAAGCGCACTCGATCGAGCCCGGGCAGCGCTTGCCGGTGTTGATTCGCGGTCAGCGCAAGATCGTCGAAGTCACCGGCATCGCCAGTAGCCCCGAGTTTGTCTTTGCTGTTGCACCTGGCGATATTCTTCCCGAGCCTCGTCGTTTCGGTGTGCTGTGGATGAACCGCGAGGTCCTAGGACGAGCGCTCGATCTTGACGGTGCCTTCAATGATGTCGTGCTGCGCTTGCAAGGCGATGCAGATCGGAACGCGGTGATTGCAAGCCTCGATGCGCAACTGGCGCGCTACGGCGGGCGAGGGCTCTACGGACGAGATCGCATGCTCTCCGCGCGATACCTCTCGGACGAGCTCTCGCAACTGCGAACGCTCGCGAGCATCCTGCCGCCGATTTTTTTGTTGGTGGCGGTATTCCTGATCAACGTGATGCTCTCGCGTCTCGTCGCGACTGAGCGCGCGAATATCGGACTGCTCAAGGCCTTCGGCTACCCCAACATCACCATCGGCGCGCATTACGCGAAGTTTGCCCTCGCGTTTTGTCTCGCGGCTGCGGTGCTCGGCATCGTGCTCGGCACTTATGTGGGTGGGTATATGGCGAGTGTCTATCAAGCGGTCTACCACCTGCCCGAGCTCGATTTCGAAGCAGGACCGCTCGTGTATCTCGGTGCCTTCGTCGTGGCGCTCGTCGCGGCGGTCCTGGGCGCACTCGCCGCGGTACGCCGCGCCGTCAGCCTCGCGCCGGCGGTTGCCCTCGCACCGCCGGCGCCGACCTCTTTTCGCAGGCTGGGAGAACATCTGGGGCAAAAACTCCGCGCGCTCGATGCCCGCTCGCGCATGCTCGCCCGCCGTATTCTTAGGTTTCCGAGAAGGTCTGCGACCACAGTCACAGGCATCGCCCTCGCGCTCGCCTTGCTCATCATGTCCGAACATTTCCCCATCGCCATCGAGCGCATCATCAGCATCAACTTCGGTACCACTCAGCGTATGGACGTCACGCTCACATTCGCCGAGCGCGAGCACGAGCGGGTGCTGCGCGAAGTGGCGCGGCTCCCCGGTGTGCTGCAGGTCGAGCCATTGCGCACGGCCGACGTTTTTCTTTCGGCAGGGTCTCGGCGCGAGCGTGAAGCCGTACTCGGCATCTCTGAAGGGGCGATGCTCAATCGCATTGTCAGTACCGATCTTGAGGTGATCGAGCCTACGGCCGAGGGCCTGACGCTCTCTGCAGGTCTCGTGCGCAAGTTGAACGTCCGGGTGGGCGATGACCTCCGTCTCGAGGCGACCGATGGACGTCGTGTCGAGTCCCAAGTTCGCGTCGTGCGTATCGTGCAGCCGTTTTTGGGGTCGGCCGCCTACATGGAGCGAAAGGCGCTCGGTCGCTTGCTGCGTGAACCTGATCGAGTCGACTCCGCGTACCTCATCATCGACGCCGCATTCCGTGATCGGCTGAGTACGCGACTCAAAGAAATACCCGCAATCGTCGGTGCCACGTTTGCCGACAACGCCGAGCGCTCGTTGCGCCAACTCTTCGAGCAGGGCGCCGGATTCTTTGCGTTCATGTTTTTGTTGTTCTCGCTCGCCATGGCCGCGGGCGTCGCGTTGTCGGCCGCACGCGTGACGCTTGGCGAGCAAGAGCGCGATCTCGCCACGCTTCGGGTGCTGGGCTTCCGGCGGCGCGAAGCGTCGTGGGTGTTGCTCGGCGAGCTTGCGGTGCTGCTCGCCGTGGCGCTGCCCCTGGGACTTATCCTCGGTGCCGCCTTGTCCCGATGGATGATGGAACAATTCGAGACGGATCTTTTTTCCTTCCCGTTCGTATTCGATCTGCCGACCTACGCCCGTTCGGCGCTTTTCATTGTGGTCGCTGTCGTCCTCGCCACTTTATGGGTACGGCGTGACGTCCATCGACTCGATCTCGTGGGCGTGCTGAAATCCAGGGAGTGATCATGAACCGCTTCATCGACAGACTGCGCAGCCGCTGGTACTACGCGCTCGCCATTGCCGCACTGGCCGCACTCGTTTTGTTCGTCGTCATTCCGCAGCCGGTACCCGTCGAGATCGCCATCATCGACCGTGGCACCGTGCGCGAAACGGTCGTCGACGAGGGTCGTACCCGCATGCGCGAGGTGTACGTCGTCAGCGCGCCTGTCGCAGGCCGCGTGCTGCGCGTGGCGGTCGAACCTGGTGATCAAGTTCAAAAGGGCGAACCGCTTGCGCGCATGACTCGCGGGGCTTCGGCGTTTCTCGATCCGCGCAGCGATGCTGAAGCGCGCGAGCTCGTAGCCGCGGCAGAGGCTCGCGAGCGCGCGGCGATCGCCGAGCGTGAGCTCGCAGCAATAGAAGATACCCGTGCACAAAAACTCGCCGAGTCGCGCCTCATCGCCGAGTCCGATCGCGACACCGCGCGCGTGCGTCTGCGCGCGGCGCTCGCCGCCGAGGCGGCCGCCTCGGCAGACCGACGCCGAGCCCGCAGTGCACTGCTTGCTGCCGGGCTCGATGGTGTATCGAACGCCATTTCTTTGAGCGCACCCGTATCGGGCGCGGTGTTGTCCGTGCCGCAGAAAAGCGAGTCTGTCGTGACGGCGGGAACACCGATCGTCACCCTCGGCGATCCATCACGAGTCGACGTCGTCGCCGAGTTTCTCTCGCAAGATGCCGTGCGTATGAAGCCCGGTGATCGTGCGTTCATCGAAAATTGGGGTGGCGACGCTGTGGCGGCGATCGTCGAACGCATCGAACCTGTCGCCCGAACCAAAGTTTCGGCGCTCGGCATCGAGGAGCAGCGCACCAAGGTCGTCCTCAACTTTGAAGGCGCCATCCCCGCAGCGTTGAGCTCGCATGATTACCGGGTGGATGCCCGAGTGGTGCTCGAAGAGGCGCAAAACGCCGTGCGGGTTCCGCTCGGAGCGTTGTTTCGCAGTGGTGACGGTTGGGCGGTCTTCGTCGTGCAAAACGGGCGCGCCGTGTTACGCCCGGTCACTTTGGGGGTTCAGGACGATCGGTTTCGGGTGGTTTTGGCGGGAATGACCGCAGGGGAAGGGGTGGTGCTCTTCCCATCCACCGAAGTATCCGCCGGTACCCGTGTTGCAAATTCACAACAATCCTGTGAGGTTAACCGCCGACCCTCGGCCTCGATAGCGAGATCACCGAGTCGCTAATCGGATGTCATCAAATTGCCCGATAGAAACAAATCGGTTATAATGGTCGTTGCGAAGCAACAGATTCGGTCGCGCGGCCAGATTTCCGGCATCGTCGCGAGCGCCGAGAAGCCAGGGTTTAGTTATCGGAGGTTCGAAAGTAATGCACAGATCACCAATTGCTCTAGCAGTATCCGCTGC
>VGUP01000129.1 GCA_016874175.1 Gammaproteobacteria bacterium
CCCGGCGAGGGTGGGCAGCTGCCCGGTACCAAGGTTTATCCGTGGATCGCCAAGGCCAGGCACACCACGCCTGGCGTTGGCCTGATCTCGCCGCCACCGCATCACGACATCTATTCGATCGAGGATCTTGCCCAGCTTATCCACGATCTCAAAAATTCGAATCGCGCAGCACGTATCAGCGTCAAGCTCGTGGCCGAGGTGGGTGTTGGCACCATTGCCGCGGGCGTCGCCAAGGCGCACGCCGACGTGGTGCTCATCAGCGGCCATGACGGCGGGACCGGGGCGTCGCCACTGACCTCGACAACCCACGCGGGTTTGCCGTGGGAGTTGGGGCTCGCGGAGACGCATCAAACATTGGTGCTCAACAATTTACGCAGTCGTATCGTGGTCGAAACCGACGGGCAGTTGAAGACGGGGCGCGATGTGGCCATCGCCGCCTTGCTTGGTGCCGAGGAATTCGGTTTCGCCACGGCGCCGCTGGTTTCGGTGGGCTGCATCATGATGCGGGTCTGCCATCTCAATACCTGCCCGGCAGGTGTGGCGACGCAAGATCCACGTCTGCGCGAGCGTTTCGCCGGCAAGCCCGAACACGTCGTTAATTTCATGCGCTTCATCGCCATGCAATTGCGCGAGCTCATGGCCGAGTTGGGCTTCCGCAGTATCAATGAAATGGTCGGTCGGGTCGATCGCCTCGAGCCGAAGGCGGCCATCGATCACTGGAAGGCGCAGGGCTTCGACTTCAGCAATATCCTCTATCAGCCCGATTCGGGAACCGAGGTCGGCCGCTACCAGACCATGGAGCAGGATCACGGTCTGGAAAAATCGCTGGATGTCACCACGCTGCTCGATCTGTGCCGGCCGGCCATCGAGCAGGGGGCGAAGGTCGAGGCAAATCTGCCGATACGTAATGTCAATCGCGTGGTGGGCACCATCACGGGCAGCGAGATCACAAAGAAATGGGGTCCACGGGGTTTGCCCGACGACACCATTCGGATTCGCTTCAAAGGCTCGGCGGGACAAAGCTTTGGCGCTTTCATGCCGCGGGGCATGAGTTTCACGCTCGAAGGCGATGCCAACGATTACGTGGGCAAAGGGCTCTCCGGTGGTCGCATTGCGGTGTTCCCGCCCAAGGGCTCAACCTTCAAGCCCGAAGAAAACATGATCATCGGCAACGTGGCGCTCTACGGCGCGACATCGGGTGAGGTGTTCATTCGTGGGCAGGCCGGTGAGCGGTTTGCGGTGCGTAACAGCGGCGTCGACACCGTCGTCGAGGCGATCGGTGATCATGGTTGCGAATACATGACGGGTGGCCGTGTGGTGGTATTGGGGCCGACGGGGCGCAACTTTAGCGCCGGCATGTCGGGTGGCGTTGCCTATGTGCTCGATGAGTTCGGGGAATTTCAGGCACGAATCAATATGCAAATGGTCGAGGTGGAGCGGGTCGAAGATGCTTCAGAGGCCGAGGCTCTGCGAAGTTTGGTTGCCCGGCATATCGAAGCGACGGGTAGCACCCATGCGCAGCGCATCCTCGATGCCTGGGAAGTACAGTTACCGAAATTCGTGCGTGTGATTCCGAAAGACTACAAGCGCGTGTTGGCCTGTCTGCAGCGCGCCCATGATCAGGGTCTCTCGGGCGATGAGGCCACGATGGCCGCCTTCGAGGAAAACTCGCGCGATCTGTCTCGCGTGGGAGGTAACTGAGATGGGCAAGCCAACCGGATTCATCGAGTACCTGCGCGAGATCCCACTCGACCGTTCGCCGCTCGAACGGGTGCGCGACTGGAAGGAATTCCACCACCACCTCGACGAAAAAGGTCTGCGTAATCAAGCAGCCCGTTGCATGGATTGCGGGGTGCCGTTCTGCCACACCGGCAAGTTGATGAGCGGCGGCGCTTCGGGCTGCCCCGTGAACAATCTCATTCCCGAGTGGAACGATCTCGTTTATCGGGGTCTCTGGCGCGAAGCACTCGATCGCCTGCACAAGACCAATAATTTTCCGGAATTCACCGGCCGCGTGTGCCCCGCGCCCTGCGAAGGCTCCTGCGTGCTCGGCATCAATGCGCCTCCGGTGACCATCAAAAATATCGAAAATACCATCATCGAGCGTGGCTTCGAAGAGGGTTGGGTCAACGCCGAACCACCGGCGACGCGCACCGGCAAGAGAGTTGCGGTGGTGGGTTCCGGGCCCGCCGGCTTGGCGGCTGCGCAGCAACTCAACCGAGCCGGGCATTCGGTAACCGTGCTCGAGCGCGCCGATCGTCCAGGCGGGCTGCTGATGTACGGCATTCCCAACATGAAGCTCGGCAAAGAAGAAGTGGTGATGCGCCGCATCCGCTTGCTGGAGCAAGAGGGCATCAAGTTCGTTTGCAAGGCAAACGTCGGCGACAACTACGAAGCGCAGATGATGCGGAAAGATTTCGATGCCATCGTGCTGTGCACGGGGTCGACGCAGCCGCGCGATCTCGGGATCGAAGACCGCAAGCTGGCCGGCGTGCATTTTGCGATGGATTATTTGACCGAGGCCACGCAAGCCGTGCTCGGCAAGGGGTCGGCGAAAGCCAAAATTCACGCCAAGGGGCTCGATGTCATCGTCATCGGTGGTGGCGATACGGGTACCGACTGCGTGGGCAGTGCGATGCGGCAAGGCTGCCGTACACTCACGCAGTTCGAGATCATGGCGAAACCGCCACTCGAGCGTGCCGACGACAATCCTTGGCCGGAGTGGCCGCGCGTCTACAAGATGGACTACGGTCAGGAAGAAGCAGCTGCGAAATTCGGTAAAGATCCGCGTGCGTATCTGACCACCGTCAAAAAATTCGTGGGTAACGATCAGGGTAGCGTCAAAGAGTTGGTCACGGTCGATGTCCGTTGGCAACAGAACAATCGCGGTCAGCTGGTCCCCGTAGAGCAGCCGGGAACCGAGCGCACGCAGCCGGCGCAGCTCGTGTTGCTGGCGATGGGCTTTGTCGGTCCGGAAACCGGTTTGCCGCAGGATCTCGGTCTGGAGTTCGACGAGCGGCGTAACGTCAAGGCGACCTACGGTGAGTATGCGACCAATGTGCCGGGGGTGTTTGCAGCCGGCGATTGTCGCCGCGGCCAGAGTCTTGTGGTGTGGGCGATCAACGAGGGGCGTGGTGCCGCGCGCGAATGCGATCGCTGGTTGATGGGCAAGACCGATCTGCCCTGATCTCAAAGATTCATCGACCAAAAAAATTAGTGCAAAAAAAACCCCGCGTGAGCGGGGTTTCTTTCAAAGGCACCAACACTCCCGGGTCGGTTGATTTAGGCCGCTACAAAAGAGCGACACCGCGGGCGCAAATGCGTTCCGGCTTGAACCCTTGCAGGTTCCCGGGAGCCGCCAAACGAGGCCGCTTCCCGACCGTGCCCGTGCCAACCGCCTGGGGTTTGAGTTGTTTGTTTCACACATCATATTTTCTTTCGAAACACCGACGTGTGATGCAAATAAGCATCAACACCCACGAAGCATTGCAGATCAATCACTTACGCGTTGTCTGATTGCTACGTGTGAGCGAGTATACACCACGATTGTGGCAATGGAAGTGTGGGGAATGCGACAGCCGTCACGAAAGCACGACGTCGTGTGCGACCGCACGACGCCGTCAGTTACCCCAGTGCGGTCCGCGTGAGAGTTCGACCAACTCGTAATAGGTTTGCATGTAGCCCGCCACCTGCCCTTTGAGGAACAGGTATTCGCCATCGGAGGTACACCAGACATCGTAGGGCGGATGCTCCTGAGGCAATTCGGGATTGGCCACGAACTGGAAATGCAGCGCATCGAAGGTGCCGGCTCCGACGGTCACTTTTTCGACACCCACGAACACGATATTGAGGCCGATCGAGAACAGCATCGGACCTGTGGCGCCGCGGTGGTCGGGTGAGGACAACAGCATCTGCTTGATGCGCTGCACCTCGCCCGGTTTCTTCTGGTCGATCAGTCGCAGGTGCCAGGCGTCGCAGGCGATGGCGTGGTTCTGGAAGGTGAGCAGCGGTGTGGCGAGGTCCATACGCTGCGAGATGCGACCCTCGAGTGAGGTGAAGGATTCGCATTCGGCGAAGTTGGGATGAAAGCGAAACCAACCCGAGCCCATGAATTTGCTGCCTACCGAGAGCCGCACAAAACAATCGGTCGGCATCCAGTGCACATCGAGCGAGTAAGTGATATCGCGCATGACCGACGGCCGATCGTCGATTTCGCAGTGGGCGGTGCAAGTGCGCGTGCCATCGGCGTGCATATCGATGCGGAAGTATTCGCGGCCACGTTCCTGGTTGAGTCGCTCCGGCTTCTTGCTCGTGTAGAGCACTTTGCCCATGACGCTGCGATGATCACGCTGCAGGATGGGGAGTTTCGGATCGGCGGGAGCATTGGCCATGGGTACAACCTCTATAGAACTATCTGCGTAAAGAATTTGGGCGGAAGACTTCGAGTCTAGCGCTCAGGATCCGGGTGTCGCCGATTGGCGCGCTTCACGCGCCGCAGCGCGGAAATGCGGCAGGTTATAGACCAGCAAACTGCCGCAAATCACCGATACAGCAGCGGCCACGATGAACATCGAGTAGCGCAGCTGAGCCTCGTCAGCGAAATAAAAATCGGTGACGAGGGCCACGGCGGTTGGGCCGATGAAAAACCCTACGGCATTGAGCACGAAATAGTAGATCGCCACCACTTGCGCGCGCATGGTCGGCGGCGCGATCGACACGACCGCAGCGGCGCCGGCAGCGGTTGGCGCAGCAGCGCCGAGAGTCGCTGGGATCAAAAACAGTACCGCGAGCAGTGGTGTCGGCATCAGCGTGAAGAGACAGTATCCCGTCGCCATCACCACGAACGAGGCAAGGCAGACCCGCACATAACCGTCTTCGTAACGTTTCTGGAAGTAATCGCTCATCCAACCGCCGATCAGTACACCCATCAAGCCGAAGACGATGGTGATGACGCCGCGCCATTGCACCCAGAAGCCGAGTTGATCCGGCGTCAAAGCGTAGGTGCGTCGCAGGAACTCGGGAATCCAGAAGCCTATGCCATAGGCCATGATGGCAAGTCCCGACAGCGCAAAGAACAACACGAAAAAAGCGCGCCAGCGGCTCGTCAGATGGGCAAAAGTTTTGAGTACGGGCGTAGCGATGGGCTTCGCCCCTGAAACCAGGAATTCACGCCTGATGGGCTCGCGAATGGTGAGCACCAGTAGCGCGATCAACAGGCCCGGCAGACCCACGTAAATGAACATCAGCTGCCAGGGTTCGTGCCAGCCGATGAGGGGCAGTTCGACGGGGCCTGCCTCCTTGAGTTTGGGATAGACCGCACCGCCGAATATGAAGGCTAGTCCGCTACCGCTCGAGACTCCAGCGGTGTAGAGACCAATCGCCCGACCGATCTTGTCCGGCGGAAAGTAATCTTTGAGCAAGGAAAGTGCGGAAGGATTGAGCGCCGATTCGCCGGCACCGACACCGACTCTCGCCAAAAATAGCGCTGCATACGAGGTCGCGAAACCACAGGCGGCCGTCATCACGCTCCAGAACGCGATCCCCCAGAAAATGAGCCAGCGCCGATTGCCACGGTCGGCCAACCACGCGATGGCGACGCCAAAGAGCGTGTAAAACACCGCGAATGCGCCACCCAATAGCAGGCTCATTTGTGTATCGCTGATTTGCAGGCTGGACTTGATGTCGGGGACCAGCAAGGCAATGATTTCGCGATCGATGAACGCTAAAATATAGGCGAGTAGCAGCACCACGACGACATACCAGGCGTATAGCGGGCTGGGGTAGGGAACCTGCGTGCCCGGGGTGTTTGTGCTCGACATCGGCGTCATTCTCCTGTGCGCATCTTCAGGCGAGACTCTTCAGGCGAGAGTCTTGATGTTGCTCGCAAGATCATCGAAAAGAATCATCTTCGCAAGCGGCTCGGTTTTGATGACGGCACCGGCGTTACGATCAATGATTACATTGACGACACAGGTGCCGTCATGCGCGAAGGCTGCATCGAGCACGGCTTCGAGTTTGGCAGGGCTGCTCACCTGTAGCCCTGCGCAGCCAAAACCCTGCGCGACTTTTTCGTAGGGCGGAAAACCGAGCTCGGTGTTGACGGTGCGACCGATTGCCTGTGTTTGTCCGTGCAACTCCGTTCCCCAAGCACCGTCATTACCGATGATGCAGGTGATCTTGAGTCCCGCCTGCGCTGCAGCGTGCAACTCTGCAGGGTAAAACCCGAAAGCACCATCGCCGGTCGTCATGACGATCTGCCTGGGCTGGATCCCCGTTTGCTCGGCGATTTCGCGCGCGGCTGCGGCGGCGCCCACGGCAAGCGGCGTGCCGACACCCATCGCCCCCATCGGGTAGTGATCGAGAAACCCTGGTGCCTGCCGAACGGGTAGTGCGGCGTACATCCAATTC
>VGUP01000130.1 GCA_016874175.1 Gammaproteobacteria bacterium
CTTCGCGGATCGGCGTGGACGCAATCTTCGTTGCGCAGGCGCACCCGACCCTGATCGGTCAGCGCGACGCAGTGGATGATGGTGGGCTCGCTCAAGGGGGTTCCTCTGTTGCGAGTGTAGGTCGAGCGCGCCGAAAAACCGCGCGCTGTTTCCGGTGAGTTTGTGCGGCTAGCCGCGTTCCGCCGTCCCGTCTTTGCGTTCCTGCACGCGCACGGTACGAATCGCATTGTCGGCGATCTGCAGCACCTGCATGTCTAGATTGCCGATACGCAGCGAGGTACCGGCTTCCGGGATGGTCTCGAGGCGCTCGAGCAGCAGGCCGTTCAGGGTTTTCGGGCCGTCGGTCGGCAGCTGCCAGCTCAGGGCGCGATTGAGCACACGGATATGCGCCGAGGCATTGACGATGAATGCGCCGGACGCTTCGCGATGGATATCGCGATGCGACACGGTGGCGGGGTCGCTCGTGAACTCGCCGACGATTTCTTCGAGGATGTCCTCGAGCGTCACCAGGCCCTGCACATCGCCATATTCGTCGACCACGAAGGCAAAGCGGCGTCGATCACGCTGAAAGTTCGCGAGCTGGACGGTGAGCGCAGTGCCGTCCGGCACGTAATAAGGTTCGCGCTGCGCGGCGATTTCTTCGAGGCGATCACGATCGAGCGTATCGCGGGCAAGCTCCTGCGCGATGCGGCGCATGTGCACGAGACCGATCATTTGATCGAGGTCGCCACGATAGACCGGCAGGCGGGTGTGCGGGGTTTGGCGCAACTGCTCGAGGATGCGCTCCCAATCGTCATCGAGATCGATACCCGCAATATCCTGCCGCGGGATCATGATGTCATTGACCGTAATGCGCTCGAGATCGAGGATCGAGAGCAGCATCTGCCGGTGGCGCTGCGGCACGAGCGGCACCGATTCATTGACCACCATGCGCAATTCTTCGGGCGAGAGTTGTTGGCCGCTGCGCTCGCTGGCGTTCACCACGCCAAAAAGTCGCAGCAGTCCGTAGGCCGCGGCATTGGCGAGCGTCACGCCGGGCCGCGCAATCCATACCAGCGCTTTGTAAAAAGGCGCTGCGGCCCGCGCCACGCCGTCCGGATGGGTAGCCGCGTAAATCTTTGGTGCAAGCTCGCAGAACACCAGCATCAGTGTCGGCAGCAACACCGTCGGCAAGAGCAGCGCGTACGGATGCCCGTTGCGGACGGCGAGGATGGTGGCGATGGTGGTGGCGCCGGCGCTGGCCAGCGTCAGCACGATGAGGTTCGCGCCCAGCCAGTCGTCGGGCTTGGAAAGAATCGACAACAGCAGTTTGGCGCGCCGGCTGCCGGTCGCCGCCTGTGCGCGAGCGCGGTAGCGATTGGCGGCCAGCATCGCGACCTCGGTGCCTGAGGAGAACGCGACCACGGCGAGCGTGAGCAGCAGCAGCCAGAGCAGGGTGGGGGTGGCGAGTTCTTGCAAGCGGGTCGGCGGGCGGAAACGGCCCTCTACTATAGGGCGAGGGCCCAACCCGAGCCAGTTATACTCGCCCCCATGTTCGAAAATCTGAGCCAAAAGCTCGCCAAGGCCGTCCAGTCCCTCAGGGGCAAGGGGCGGATCAGCGAAGACAACATCGCCGAGACCCTGCGCGAGGTGCGCATGGCCCTGCTCGAGGCCGATGTGGCGCTGCCGGTCATCAAGACCTTCGTCGATGCAGTGCGCAGCAAGGCGCAGGGGGCGGAGGTCGCGACCAGCCTGACCCCGGGTCAGGTCTTCGTCAGCATCCTGCATCGCGAGTTGGTCGAGCTCATGGGTGGGGCGCGCGAGGGTTTCGAGCTGCGGGCCCAGCCGCCCTTCGTTGTGTTGCTCGCGGGTCTGCAGGGCGCTGGCAAAACCACCACCGCCGCCAAGCTCGCGTGCTGGCTGATCGAGGCCCGGAAAAAGCGGGTGCTGCTGGTCAGTACTGACGTGCGTCGGCCGGCGGCCATCCTGCAATTGCAGCGCTTGGCTGAGCAGGTGGGCGCGGGGTTCCATGTGGCCGAATCGGGCGGTGATCCGGTCGCGATCGCCACGAGTGCGCTCGAGGCGGCGCGGCAGGGGGTATACGACGTCCTGATCGTCGATACTGCCGGTCGCCTGCACGTCGATGCCGAACTCATGAAAGAGGCGAAGGCCATCGAGGCGCGGGTGGGCGCGCACGAGCGGCTGTTCGTGGTTGATGCCATGGCCGGTCAGGATGCGCTCAATTCCGCCAAGGCCTTCGGGGCAGCGCTCGATCTCACCGGCATCATTCTCACCAAAACCGATGGCGACGCACGCGGCGGCGCGGCGCTCTCGGTACGCCATGTCACAGGCAAGCCGATCGTGTTTTTGGGCGTCGGTGAAAAGACCGACGCGCTGCAGCCGTTTGACCCCGAACGCCTGGCCAATCGCATCCTCGGCATGGGCGATGTGGTTGCGCTGGTCGAGCAGGTGCAGGGCAAGGTCGATGCCGCAGAGGCGGAGCGGCTCGCCAAAAAAGTCGTCTCTGGCGGCAAATTCGATTTCTATGATTTCAAAGGTCAGCTCGAGCAATTGCAGAGCATGGGCGGGCTCGAATCGTTGCTGGATAAACTCCCGGCGCAGCTCGCCAAGGGCGGCATGCGCTCGGGTGTCGGCGACAAAGAGGTGCGGCGGCAGATTACCATCATCAATTCCATGACCCATCGCGAACGGCGCCGCCCCGAGATCATCGACGGCTCGCGGCGGCGGCGGATCGCTACCGGCTCGGGTACCCAGGTTCAGGATGTGAACCGCTTGCTCAAGCAGTTCACCGAGATGCAGCGCATGATGAAGAGCATGAAAGGCGGCAAGGTCCGCCGCATGCTCGGGGCCTTGAAGGGCGGGGGGATGCCGCCTGGCTTCCCGCCGCCGAGATAGCGGGCGGCGCTTCCATCAAGTCCCTGATTTCTGTAGACTCCGCGCTCTTTTTCGGCCCCCCGGTCTGAAGCTGGGGTGGGATGACCTTGGACCCGAGAGCATATCGATCATGGTGACCATTCGTTTGACCCGGCGCGGTGCGAAGAATTCGCCCTTCTATCACGTGGTAGTGACGGACAGCCGCAAGCGTCAGGGAGGCCTCAGCCTCGAGAACGTCGGCTTCTTCAACCCGGTGGCCCGCAAGGCCGAACCGCGTCTGAAGCTCAACCTTGCGCGCATCGAGTATTGGATCAGCAAGGGCGCGAAGCAGTCTGATCGCGTCAAGACGTTGGTCAGCGACTACCGCAAGCAGGCGACTCAGGCCGCGGCCTGAGGAGCGCCACACCCAGACGCGCGTGGCGCTGTCCCGCGTGGAATGGGTGGAACTGGGACGACTCGGTCGTCCCAAAGGGCTGAAGGGTTGGTTGCATCTCGAGTCTTGGACCGAGCCGCCCGAAAGCCTGTTTGATTACCCCATCTGGCAGCTCCGTAATGCCGCAGGGCAACGGCGGAGCTGCGAGGTGGCAGAAACGCGATCGACTCCAGCGGGATTCGAGGCGCGAATCGAGGGCGTCACCTCCCGCGAGGGAGCAGAGGCCCTGGTCGGGGCGATCATCGAAGTGCCTCGTTCCGAGTTGCCGGCGACGGCTCCGGGCGAGCACTACCAGATCGACCTGATCGGTTTTCGAGTGGTGAATCGCGAGGGCGCCGAGTTCGGCGTCATCGATCGGTTCGAGAATATGCCGGCCCATGCTGTCATGGTGGTGTGCGGGGAGCGGGAGCGCTGGCTGCCGGTGACTTCGCAGCATCTGCTGGCCATCGATGCCGAGGCGCGTAGCGTCACGGTCGATTGGCCGGAGGATTTTTGATGACTGGTCGTGAGGCGCCACTGCGCATCGCTCTGGTCAGTTTGTTCCCGGGCATGGTCCGTGGAGCATTGGAGTTTGGTGTACTGGGCCGCGCTCTCGAGCGCGAACTTGCGAGCGTCGAGTGCGTCGATCCGCGTGATTTCACGGCAGATCCGCACAAGACGGTGGATGACCGGCCCTACGGCGGTGGTCCGGGCATGGTGGGTACACCGCCGCCTTGGGCTGCAGCGATAGATGCCGCGACCTCGCGACTGCCGAGCGGCGTGCCGCGAATCCACCTCGCGGCGCAGGGTCAAAGATTTGATCAGGGCGTGGCGCGTGAACTCGCTGCCTTGCCCGGGTTTGTGCTGGTCGCGAGTCGCTACGAAGGACTCGACCAGCGAGTGATCGATGCGCGCATCGACCGCGAACTGTCGCTCGGAGACTACGTGCTCTCGGGTGGCGAATTTGCGGCGCTGGCAGTGATCGACGCTGCGGTGAGGCTGCTGCCCGGGGCGCTCGGCGATGAGCGTTCGCACGTGGAAGAGTCGTTCACCGCAAACCGGCTCGACTGGCCGCATTACACGCGACCGGTCGAGTGGGAAGGCCGAACGGTGCCGGAGGTGCTGCAGGGTGGAAACCACGCAGCAATTCGGCGGTGGCGGTTGCAGGAGTCGGTGATGCGCACCTGGTTGCGCAGACCCGAGCTGCTGCAGCCGGGTGGATCGGGTCGTGCTCTTTCCGACGAGGAGCGCGAACTTTTGAACGAATATCTCGCCGGGCGAGAGGTGAATAGACATGGCTAACGTCATTGCTGATCTCGAACAGCGTCGTACGACACAGAAGCTGCCGGAATTCCGGCCGGGCGACACCGTGGTGGTCGACGTGAAGGTGGTCGAAGGCGACCGCGAGCGCGTGCAGGCCTACGAAGGTGTGGTCATTGCTAAGAGCAACCGCGGTTACAACTCGTCCTTCACGGTGCGCAAGATTTCGCACGGCGAGGGCGTCGAGCGTACCTTCCAGTCGCAGAGCCCGACGATCGCCGCGGTCGCAGTAAAGCGTCGCGGCAATGTGCGCCGCGCCAAGCTCTATTACCTGCGCGACCTATCGGGCAAGGCTGCCCGCATCGAAGAAAAGGTCTAAGAATCTTCGGTATCGGCCGTAATGCGAGACTCATGGGCTCGCCTGGCGATCCAGGTGGGCGCTTGCTAGACTCGCAACCACAGTTGACAGTGAGGGCAACTTTCCGCCCGCAAGGTTTGATCCATGATTCGCAAGTTTTTCCGCGGTTTGCTTAAGGGGCTCGACGGGCTGCGCAAAGTGCTGCACCTGCTCGTCTTGCTGCTGATCTTTGGCTTCGTGATCGGCGGTTTGAGCGCCTCTATCCCCAAGCTCCCCGACGACGCAGCGCTTGTCATTCGCCCCGAGGGCGAGATCGTCGAGCAGCCTAGCGGCGACCCGTTCGAACTCGCCTTGGCCGAGGCGCGCGGCATCGGTAGAGGCGAGACCACGCTGCGCGATCTCGTCGATGCGATTATCGCCGCGCGCGATGATGAGCGCATCAAAACTCTGGTCATCGATTTCGACGGCATGAGCGGTGCAGGCCAGCCGACCCTCGACGAATTTTCGCGTGCGATCACCAGCTTCCGCAAGTCCGGCAAAAAGGTGGTTACGACCGGTCTCGGCTACTCGCGCGACGCTTACTACGTCGCGGCGCACGCCGACGAAATCTATCTCGATCCGCAGGGTCTCGTACTCATCGAGGGCTATGAGCGCTTCCGCAACTATTATAAGTCAGCACTCGACAAGCTGGGTGTCGACATCAATGTATACCGGGTCGGGACCTACAAGAGTGCGGTGGAGCCTTACCTGCGCGACGATATGTCGCCTGCCGATCGCGAGGCTAGTCAGGCGTTCGTCAATTCTTTGTGGGACAGCTATGTGACGGCAGTCGCTAAGGCGCGCGGGCTCAAACCTGAAGAGCTGCGCAGCTATGCCGAGACGGTCGCCGAGCGCGCGCGTGACGCTAAGGGTGACACCGCCAAGGTCGCCCTCGATGCCAAGCTCGTCACGGCGCTCAAGACCCCGCTGCAGATCGAAGAGCGGGTGATCGCGCTGTCCTCGAAAGACGAGGACAAAGAAACCTATCGTTCAGTCGGCCTCAAAGATTACCTGCGCGTGGTACGTGCCGAGGACAAGATTTCCAAGCATCCCGACACCCGCGTGGCCGTGGTCGTGGGATCTGGCGAAATTGTCGATGGCAGTGGCGGCGGTGGCATTATTTCCGGTGATGCGACGGCCGAGCTCATCCGCAAAGCGCGCCTCGATAAAGATATCAAGGCGCTCGTGCTGCGCATCGACAGCCCCGGCGGTAGCGTGACGGCCTCCGAGCAAATCTACCGCGAACTGCTGGCC
>VGUP01000131.1 GCA_016874175.1 Gammaproteobacteria bacterium
TCTTCGAAGTTGTAGCCGTTCCAAGGCATGAACGCGACCAGCATGTTCTGGCCGAGCGCGAGTTCACCAAGATCGGTCGAGGGACCGTCGGCCAGCACGTCACCACGAGCGATCGCATCGCCCGCCGATACTAGCGGTCGCTGGTTGATGCAGGTGTTCTGGTTAGAACGCGTGTACTTGGTGAGGTTGTAGATATCGACACCAGGCTCGGCAGCCGTGGTCTCGCCATCGTTGACGCGCACCACGATGCGCGAGGCGTCGACCGAGTCGACCACGCCACCACGCTTCGCGATCACCGTCACGCCCGAGTCGATCGCCACCGGACGTTCCATGCCGGTGCCGACCAGCGGCGCCTCGGTACGCAGCGTCGGCACGGCCTGACGTTGCATGTTCGAGCCCATCAGCGCGCGGTTTGCGTCGTCATGCTCAAGGAAGGGGATGAGCGAGGCCGCCACCGACACGATCTGCTTCGGCGACACGTCCATGTAGTTGATGCGCTCACGCGGCATCAGCGTGAACTCGTTCTGGAAGCGGCAGGAGACCAGCTCGTCGGTCAGTTCGCCCTTCGCATTCGCGCTGGCATTCGCCTGCGCGATCGCGAATTCGCCCTCTTCGATCGCCGAGAGGTAGTCGATCTGCATGGTGACGCGACCATTCTCGACACGCCGATACGGCGTCTCGAGGAAGCCGTACTGATTGGTGCGTGCGTACACCGACAAAGAATTGATCAGACCAATGTTCGGACCTTCGGGAGTTTCGATCGGGCACACGCGACCGTAGTGGGTCGGATGCACGTCGCGGACTTCGAAGCCGGCCCGTTCGCGAGTAAGACCACCTGGGCCGAGCGCCGAGACACGACGCTTGTGCGTGACCTCGGAGAGCGGATTATTCTGGTCCATAAACTGCGACAGCTGCGAGGAGCCGAAGAATTCTTTGACCGCCGCCGCCACGGGCTTGGCGTTGATCATCTCTTGCGGCATCAGCGGCTCGGTCTCGGCGATGTTGAGTCGCTCCTTGACCGCACGCTCGACGCGCACCAAGCCGACGCGGAAGGCGTTCTCGGCCATTTCGCCGACCGAACGCACGCGACGATTGCCGAGATGGTCGATGTCGTCCACCGTGCCGTCGCCATTGCGGATCGCGATCAGCACCTTCAGCACATCGAGGATGTCCTCTTTCGAGAGCACGCTCGAACCGAGGATTTCATGACGCGCCACGCGGCGATTGAACTTCATACGGCCGACCGCCGACAGATCGTAGCGCTCGTCGTTGAAGAACAGATTCGAGAACAAGTTCTCGGCGGCATCGCGGGTCGGCGGCTCGCCGGGACGCATCATGCGGTAGATCTCGACCAGCGCCTCGAGGCGGTTCTTGGCCGGATCGATGCGCAGCGTATCGGAGATGTACGGGCCACGATCGAGGTCGTTGACGAACAACGTGCTGACCTCGGTTATGCCGATTTCGATCATCTTCTCGGCCGACGCGGCGGTGATCACCTCGTTGGCCTTGGCGATGATTTCGCCAGTCTCAGTGTTGACCACATCGTGTGCGAGAATCTTGCCGTAGATGTAGTCGCGCGGCACGGCGAGACGACGTACGCCGGCATCTTCGAGCTGGCGCACGTGGCGCGCCGTGATGCGGCGGCCTTCTTCGACCACCACCTTGTCACCGATGCGGATTTCGAAACTCGCGGTTTCGCCACGCAGGCGCGCCGGCACGAGCTCGAGCGAGGTTTCGTCCTTCGAGAGGAAGAAGCAGTTCTTCTCGAAGAAAGTGTCGAGGATCTCGGCTTCGTTCATACCGAGGGCGCGCAGGATGATCGACACCGGCAGTTTGCGCCGGCGATCGATACGCGCGAACACGCAGTCCTTGGCGTCGAACTCGAAGTCTAGCCAGGAACCACGGTAAGGAATGATGCGGGCGCTGAACAGCAGTTTACCCGACGAATGCGACTTGCCACGATCGTGGTCAAAGAAAACGCCCGGGCTGCGATGCAGCTGCGAGACGATGACGCGTTCGGTGCCGTTGACCACGAACGTGCCGTTGTCGGTCATGAGCGGCAGTTCACCGAGGTAGACTTCCTGCTCGCGAACGTCCTTGACGGGCTTCTTGGGGCCAGCGACCTCCTTGTCGTACACCACGAGGCGCACCTTGACGCGCAGCGGCGCCGCGTAGGTGAGACCGCGCAGCTGACATTCTTTGACGTCGAACACCGGCTCGCCGAGCCGATAGCTCACGTACTCAAGAATCGCGTTACCCGAGTAGCTCGAGATCGGAAAGACCGATTTGAACGCCGCATGCAGGCCGACATCGACCCGACCATCTTCGCTCTTGTCTATCTGCAGAAACTGCCGATAGGAATCGAGCTGGATGGTGAGCAAATAAGGCGTCTCGAGGACGCTGCCCTGCTTGCCAAAATTCTTGCGGATGCACTTCTTCTCGGTGAAGGAGTAAGCCATCGGACACCTCTCTCGTCAAAACTCTGCGGGGACGACGAAACAGCCCGGACCTTCAGGCCCCGGCTGCCTCGCGTTTTGCGACATGTACGTAATACCCACCGTCAATTACGGCGGGATTACTTGATCTCGACCTTCGCGCCGGCTTCTTCCAGCTTTTTCTTCATGGTCTCGGAGTCGGCCTTGTTCGCGCCCTCCTTGACCGTGCCCGGAACGGCTTCAACGAGGTCCTTCGCTTCCTTGAGGCCGAGGCCCGTAAGTTCGCGAACAACCTTGATGACGCCGACTTTCTTGTCAGCCGGGTATTCTTTGAGGATGACGGTGAACTCCGTCTTCTCCTCAGCCGGGGCCGCGGCGGCAGCCGGGCCCGCGACGGCCGCGACGGCGACCGGCGCAGCAGCGGTGACACCGAACTTCTTCTCCATGTCGGAGATCAGCTCGACCACCTGCATGATGCTCATCTGCGAAATTGCTTCGAGGATTTCGTCCTTGCTAACAGCCATTATCGTTACTCCAAATTAGATTCAAAGGCAAAACAAGATCAACCGCTGGCGACCTGCTTGGCGTCGCGGACAGCCGCGACGGTGCGGACCAGCTTGGTATGCGGCGCAGCCAACGTGCGCACGAGCTTCTCGATCGGTGCCTTGAGGGTTCCCAAAAACATCGACAGAGCCTGTTCGCGCGTCGGCAGCGAGGCGACCTTCTCGAGGTCCTTGCCCGGCAGCACTTGGCCCCCGAGGGACACAAGGGTCGCGACGAGCTTGTCGTTCGACTTCGCGAAGTCCTTCACCACGCGCGCAGCCGCGCCCGGGTCGTCCTTCGAGAAAGCGAGCACGAGCGGTCCCTTGAGATGGGGACCGACCGACTCGAAAGACGTGCCGACCATTGCCTTGCGGGCCAGCGTGTTTTTGACGACACGCATGTACACGCCTTGGGTACGGGCCTTGGCACGCAGCTCGGTCATCTGCGAAACCGTGATTCCACGGTATTCGGCAGCGACCACCGATTGCGCATCAGCCGCGATCTCCGCCACTTCCTTTACCAGCGCTTTCTTGTCTTCTAGGTTCAGAGGCACTTGTTGATTACTCCTCTCCTAAAGATCACACACCGGCCGACGACTTACGCCGCCTGCCGGACCTTTCGACGGTGACCTTCATACGTGGACGATCCTCGTCTGAGCGGCACACCACCTGCGCAGGCGATCATTAAGAGCTGGCGGAACGCATCAGCCGTTCCCCTGCTCGCCTGCGGTCTTCGATGGAACTCGGCACCTCGCGATGCCAAATCCGCATCAATCAAAAAAACGTTCCGATCAGACGCCGAGAGACGACTGATCGACCTGCACGCCCGGACCCATCGTTGACGACAGGGTGACGCACTTCAAATAAATACCCTTCGACGTGGCCGGCTTGGCCTTCTGCAAGTCGGCGAGCAACGCGAGGAGGTTTTCCTTGAGCTGCTGCGGCTCGAAGCTCGCTTTGCCGATCGTGCAATGAACGATTCCCGCCTTGTCTACGCGGTAACGCACCTGACCGCTCTTCGCGTTCTTCACTGCGCCAGCGACGTCAGGGCTGACCGTGCCGACCTTGGGGTTCGGCATGAGACCACGCGGACCGAGGATCTGGCCGAGCTGGCCGACGACGCGCATGGCGTCGGGGCTGGCGATGACCACATCGAAATCGAACTCGCCCGCCTTCACTTTCTCGGCGAGATCTTCGAGACCGACGAGGTCGGCACCGGCGGCCATCGCGGCCTCCTGGTTGCGACCCGAGGTGAACACGGCGACGCGGACCGACTTGCCGATGCCGTGCGGCATCACGGTCGAGCCACGCACCTGCTGGTCGGACTTCGAAGCGTCGATGCCGAGGTTGATGGCGGCATCGACCGATTCATTGAACTTGGCACTCGCGAATTGTTTGACGAGCTTGAGCGCGTCATCGACCACGTAGCTCTTGCCCGGCGGGAGCGCGTCTTTCCAGGGCTTCATGCGCTTTGCGATGGCAGTCATGTTCAGACTCCTTCCACGTCGACGCCCATGGAACGGGCACTGCCGGCGATCGTGCGCACGGCCGCGTCGAGATCGGCGGCAGTGAGATCCGGCGTTTTGGTCTTGGCGATCTCCTCAAGCTGCGCCCGAGTGATCTTGCCGACCTTGTTGGTGTTCGGCGTGCCGCTACCCTTCTCGATGCCGATCGCCTTGCGGATCAGCACCGCGGCGGGCGGCGTCTTCATGATGAAGGTAAAGCTGCGATCCGAGTACACGGTGATCACCACCGGGATCGGCAGACCCTTCTCGATCTTCTGCGTGGCAGCGTTGAACTGCTTGCAGAATTCCATGATGTTAACGCCCTGCTGGCCCAGTGCGGGGCCGATGGGCGGTGACGGGTTGGCCGAGCCTGCAGGCACCTGCAGCTTGACGTAGCCCTGAACTTTCTTGGCCATCGTTCGTTCTCCTGGGTGCAAACGCTCGCGGTATTGGCGAGCTCCCCATGCGCTTCCTTGCCGTTACGGCGCGCGATCCTTCGCGTGCCGATCCACTTGACCCGCTACCTTGCGGCGCCGGGTCTTCAAAAAAATCTCAGGCTTTCTCCACCTGCGAGAAGTCGAGTTCGACGGGCGTCGAGCGCCCGAGGATCTGCACCGCCACCTGCAGGCGGTTCTTCTCGTAATTGACATTCTCGACCACGCCGTTGAAATCGTTGAAGGGGCCATCGGTAACCCGCACGACTTCGCCCGGCTCGAAAATGACCTTCGGTCGCGGCTTCTCGACACCTTCCTCAACGCGACGCAGGATCTGGTTCGCCTCGCGATCCGAGATCGGCGCCGGCTTTTCTTTGGTACCGCCGATGAAGCCGAGAACCTTGGGTACCTCGTGAACGAGATGCCAAGTCTCTTCGTCCATCTCCATCTGTACGAGCACGTAGCCCGGGTAGAACTTGCGCTCGCTCTTGCGCTTCTGCCCATCGCGCATCTCGACCACCTCTTCGGTGGGCACGAGAATCTCGCCGAACTTTTGCTCGAGTCCCGCGCGCTTGATGCGCTCTTGCAGCCCCTCGGCCACTCGGTGCTCGAAGTTCGAATAGGCGTGGACGACGTACCAACGCATGGCCATGGTCAGCCTCCCGTGCCCGCGCCGCCGAGGATCGACTTGGTTGCCCAACCGAGCAACGAGTCGACGCCCCAGAAAAACAGCGACATGATGATTACGAACACGAAGACCACCAGCGTCATCGTCCCGGTCTCCTGGCGGGTGGGCCAGAAAACTTTGTAGAGCTCGATGCGCGCTTCGAGCACGAACTTCCAAAGATCGCGCCCGTATTGCGAAACGGCGAACACCAAGGCACCCACCACGAGCGAACCAGCAAACACGGCCCAGCGCACCCAGTCGTCTTGGACACCCTTGAGGTAGTAAAAGGCGAAGATGCCCGCCACTGCGATCAGCATCGCAGCGTAGAGCTTCGCCTTGTCGGCGCCCGTGACGCCTTCGTGTTTGACCGTTTCGTTCATCGTCGACCCTGAGTGGCAGGCCAGGAGGGAATCGAACCCCCAACCTGCGGTTTTGGAGACCGCCGCTCTGCCAATTGAGCTACTGGCCTGTATTCGTACCTTGCTCGATTACTTCAGGATCTTGGCGACGACGCCGGCGCCGACGGTGCGACCACCCTCGCGGATGGCAAAACGCAGCCCGTCTTCCATCGCGATCGGCGCAATCAGCTCCACCGTCATCTTGATGTT
>VGUP01000132.1 GCA_016874175.1 Gammaproteobacteria bacterium
CTTGCGCCATCGAACAGAGTCCACTGCCACTCCGCCCCGTCCGCAGTGCCGACGAGCGCGACGTCCGCGCCCGCGCGCCGCGCCGCAAGCAAGGCGGCCTCGGGGGTCACGGCGACGCCAGGTGTGACGCCCGCAGCGGCCGCCGATACGAGACGCAGCGGCAAGCCTCGATCGAGAGCGGCACGCTCGAGTTGCGCGCGCACCAACGCCGGATCTGCACCCTCGGGTGCAGCAGTGATGAGGCCGAGCACCACGGGGCGCTCGCGAGACCAGGTGGTCTGACCGAGCGCGGCAATCGCCCGCTCGATGGCGACGACATCGAGTGTGATGCGTGCCGGGTTGCTCCCGGTCGCTGGTCGAAAGATTTGGACATAGCGCCGCGCGTCCTGAAGCAGCGTCGCAAATGCGGGATCGGTGGCGGCGCTGCGCCGACCGGTGGCGCGCACCAGCGCCGCCCGCATCGCCTCGACGTACGCCGCATCGCCCGCGGCTTGCACTTCGACCTCGCCGATAACCACGGTTTGCGTGGCGGTCGCCTGCTCGGCAAGCAGCATGCAACTCGCTAAGGCGAGCCTCGCCAAGCAACCGGCGCGGCAGGTTCGCAAACGGCGGAATGCGCTGGTAAACGGCATGGTCATGATGCAAAGCGCGTACAATAGCACAGCGTTTTTGACTGCCCGACGCCCATGAGCCAGCCGCCAGAAAAGACCTCCGGACTCACCTACCGCGACGCGGGTGTCGACATCGACGCAGGTGACGAACTCGTCGAACGCATCAAACCTTTGGTCCGTCGTGCACAGCGCCCCGAGGTGCTCGCGGGTATCGGCGGTTTCGGCGCCCTCGTCGAACTGCCGCCCGGACGCTGGCAGCGTCCCGTGCTCGTCTCGGGCACGGACGGCGTGGGTACGAAGTTGCGTCTCGCGATCGACACCGCTCGTCACAGTACCATCGGCATCGACCTCGTCGGCATGTGTGTCAACGATGTCGCGGTGCAAGGTGCGGAACCGCTCTTTTTTCTCGATTACTACGCCACCGGCAAACTGCAGGTCGAGGTCGCCGAGAGCGTGATTGCCGGCATCGTCGAGGGCTGTCGGCAGGCGGGCTGCGCGCTGGTCGGCGGCGAGACCGCCGAGATGCCGGGCATGTACCACGGCGGCGATTACGACCTCGCCGGCTTCTGCGTCGGCGTGGTCGAGCGCGACGCCATCATCGATGGCAGCAAAGTCAAGGCAGGCGATGCCGTAATCGGCCTGGCCTCGTCGGGTCCGCACTCCAACGGCTATTCTTTGATCCGCCGACTCGTGGCCCTGAAAAATGCAGACGCCTCGACCATGGTCGATGGTCAAGCCCTCTTCGATCGCTTGTTGGCGCCGACGCGAATCTACGTGCCCTCGATGCTCGCGCTTGCCCGCGCCTTTCCGGTGCACGGCTTCGCCCACATCACGGGCGGCGGCCTGACCGACAACATCCCCCGCGTCCTGCCCGAAGACTGCGGCGTCACGCTGCAACGCAGCGCCTGGCATCGCGATCCAGTCTTCGAATGGCTGCAGGCCGCGGGCGGCGTGGCCGATGCCGAGATGTACCGCACCTTCAACTGCGGCATCGGCATGGTGGCCATCGTCGATCGCCACGACGCCGATCGCGCCCTTGCCCTGCTCAATGCCCAAGGCGAGCGCGCCACACTAATCGGCGAAGTGCGTCGCGGTCAGGGCGACGTCAGTATTGCGTGATGACGGCGCGTTTGCGCATCGCGATCATGATCTCCGGGACAGGCAGCAACATGCTGGCCATTCACGATGCTTGCCGCGGTGGTCGCCTCGCGGCCGACATCGTCGGCGTGCTCACCGATAAACCACAAGCTCCGGGGCTCGCCAAAGCGCGCGATCGTGGTTTGCATGTTGAAGCGATCCCCGTGCAGGCGGGCGAAGACCGGCGCGCTCACGGTGATCGCCTGCTGGCCGCCCTCAAAATATTGCAGCCGCAAGTAGTGGTACTCGCCGGCTACATGCGCATTTTGAGTGACGAGTTCGTCAATGCCTTGGCCGATGGCCTGCTCAACATTCACCCCTCGCTGCTGCCCAAGTACAAGGGGCTGTACACCCACCGGCGCGTCCTCGAAGCAGGCGATACGCTGCATGGAGCCACGGTGCACTACGTGACGCCCGATCTCGATTGCGGCCCCCCGGTGCTGCAAGCGCGCCTGAAAGTGCAGCCGGGTGAGACAGAAGACGCGCTCGTCGCCCGCATTCACCGTGCCGAGCACGTGATCTACCCGACGGTGCTCGCTTGGCTCGCCGAGGGAAGATTGCGGTGCATCGGCGGTGTGCCGATGCTCGATGGGCAGCAACTCAAGGCACCGATCGTGCAGGACTTCGAATGGTGAAGTTTTCGGGCATTCTTGCGGCCGCACTGCTGAGCGTCGCGGCGCATACCGCAGAACCGGTCGCGCAATCGGCCTTGACCCCGTTCGCAGTGACCTATGACGTGGTCTTCCGCGGCATGAACGCGGGCAGCAGCAGCCTCGACCTCACCCGCGAAACCAATGGCCAGTGGCGTTACGTATCGCGCAACAACGCGCGCGGCATTTTCCGTCTCGCGCTGCCGGGCGAGATCCGCCAGACGAGCATCTTCGCGATCGACAACGGCGGCATTAAGCCGCTGCGCTACACCGCCGACGACGGCACCAAATCGACCGCCAAAGATATCCAGCTCGAATTCGATTGGGCGGACGGCAAAGTCCGCGGTCTTGCCGAGGAGCACCGCGTCGACCTCGCGCTGCCCGCGGGCTTGCAAGATGGGATGTCCGTACAGATCGCCCTGATGCGGGCCCTGCTGCGCGGCGAGTCGCCGAGCGGCTTTTCACTGATCGACAAAGATACGATCAAAGAATATGTCTACGCCGCCGAAGCGCCCGCCCGCCTGCGTTCGGTGGCGGGCGAGCTCGACACCGTGGTCTGGAGCAGCCGGCGGCCGAACTCGAACCGCATCACGCGGGTGTGGTACGCCCCGTCACTAGGCTATCTGCCGGTGCAGGCGGAGCGCCGCAAGGGTGACACCGTCGAGTGGTCGATGCGCCTCAAAACCTGGCGGCGCTGACCACTGACCGAAATACCCGCGCGCACACTCAGGTGCGCGGCAAGGTAACTCCGCGCTGCCCCTGATATTTGCCGCCGCGGTCTTTGTATGAAGTGGAGCACACCTCATCGCTCTCGAAGAACAGCATTTGCGCGACGCCTTCGTTCGCGTAGATTTTCGCGGGTAGCGGCGTGGTGTTTGAGAACTCGAGCGTGACGTGACCTTCCCACTCGGGCTCGAGTGGCGTCACGTTGACGATGATGCCGCAGCGCGCATAGGTCGACTTGCCCAAACAGACCACCAACACGTTGCGTGGAATGCGGAAATATTCGACTGTGCGCGCCAAGGCGAACGAATTGGGCGGAATGATGCAGACGTCCGAGTCGAGGTCGACGAAATTCTTTTCGTCGAAGGCCTTCGGATCGACTATGGTCGAGTTGATATTGGTGAATATTTTGAACTCGCGCGCGCAACGGACGTCGTAACCATAGCTCGAGGTGCCGTACGAGACGATACGCTGCCCCTCGACGGAGCGTACCTGACCGGGCTCGAAGGGCTCGATCATGCCTTGCGCAGCTGCCATGCGACGGATCCAGTGGTCGGACTTGATACTCATGTGTCCTCGACAATGATTTTGGGGAAAGCAGCGCTGCGATCTTTGCTGCGCCGAGCGAGTTCACCCGCGGTACGCCGCGCGAGCTCGCGATAAGCCTTTGCCCGCGCACTGTCTGGCGCAGCGACCACGGTCGGCTTGCCACCGTCGGCTTCTTCGCGAATGCGCGCATCGAGCGGCAAAGAACCCAGCAACTGCACGCCGTACTGCGCTGCCATGCGCTCGCCACCGCCCGCGCCGAACACGTGCTCGGCGTGGCCACATTGACTGCAAACGTGGACACCCATGTTCTCGATGATGCCGAGCACCGGCACGTTCACCTTCTCGAACATGCGCAGACCCTTGCGCGCGTCGGCCAAAGAAATGTCCTGCGGCGTAGTGACGATGATGGCGCCCGACACCGGCACGCGTTGCGACAAGGTGAGCTGGATGTCACCGGTCCCCGGCGGCATGTCGACCACCAGATAATCGAGCTCACCCCAGTCGGTTTCGGCGAGCAATTGATTCAGCGCCGAGGTCACCATCGGCCCGCGCCATACCATGGGCTGTTCGACATCGACCAAAAAGCCGATCGACATCGCAACGATGCCGTGGGCTTGCAGCGGCACGATGCGCTTGCCGTCTTTGGTCGATGGACGCTCGCCCTGCAGCCCCAACATGATGGGCTGACTCGGTCCGTAGATATCCGCGTCGAGCAGACCCACGCGCGCACCCTGCGCTGCCCAAGCGAGCGCGAGATTCACGGCGACGGTGCTCTTGCCGACACCGCCTTTGCCCGAAGCCACGGCCACCACGTTTTTGATGCCGGGCAAGGGCGTGAGACCCCGCTGCACCGCGTGCGCGATGAGGCGGGAGTCGAGCTGCAGGTCGAGCTCGGCAAACTCGATACCGGCATCGCGCAAATGCGCGGCCAGCGATGCGGCCAAGTCGTCGCGATAACCGCCGACCGGAATGCCGAGCTCGAGCGTGATCGACAGGCGATTGCCGGCTCGAGCTGCGCTGCGCACGGCCTTGGCCTCGCGCAGGGTTTGCCGGAGATGCGGTTCGAAAAACCGGCCGAGTTCAGCCTCTAAGGCCACGGGATCAGGGGATGCAGACATAGCGCAATTCTAGCGTTCACGAGGCGTCGCGGCGCGGCCCTGTGCGATAATTTCCGTATGCCGCGGAAGATCCTCGTCACCAGCGCCCTGCCCTACGCCAACGGCCCATTGCACTTGGGTCACATCATCGAGGCGGTGCAAACCGACATCTGGGTGCGCTTTCAGCGCATGCGCGGCCACGACTGCCTGTACGTCTGTGCCGAGGACACGCATGGCACGCCGATCATGATCAAGGCGCAGTCCGAGGGTATCTCGCCCGAGCAACTGATCGCGCGTGTCGCCGAAGAGCACCGGGCCGATTACCAAGGCTTTCTGATCGGCCACGATCAGTTCCATTCCACGCATAGCGCCGAGAATCGCTATTTCACCGACCTGATGTTCAATCGTTTGCAGGGCGGTGGGCACATCAGCAAGCGCAGTGTTCGCCAAGCCTACGACGAAAAGGCAGGCATGTTTCTGCCCGACCGCTATGTCAAAGGCGGCTGCCCGACCTGCAAGGCGCCAGACCAATACGGCGACAGCTGTGAAGCCTGCGGTGCCACGTATTCGCCCGCCGACCTCATCGAGCCACGCTCGACCGTCAGCGGCACCGCACCTGTATGGCGCGAATCGGATCATCTTTTCTTTGGTCTCGGTCGCTTCGACGCCATGCTGCGTGAATGGGTGCACAGCGGGTCGCTGCAAGATGCCGTGCGCGCCAAACTCGCAGAGTGGTTCTCGAGCGGCCTGCAAGACTGGGACATCTCGCGCGATGCACCCTATTTCGGCTTCGAAATTCCGCGCCATCCGGGTAAATATTTTTATGTCTGGTTCGATGCGCCGATCGGTTATCTCGGCAGCCTGAAAGCGCTGTGCGAGCGGCGCGGTCTCGACATGCAAAGCTATCTCGCGCCCGACAGCAAAGCCGAGCTGCACCATTTCATTGGCAAGGACATCAGCTATTTCCACACCTTGTTCTGGCCCGCGGTGCTGCATGGCTCGGGCTATCGGCGACCGACCGCCGTACATGTGCACGGCTTTCTGACCATCAACGGTCAAAAAATGTCGAAGTCGCGCGGTACCTTCATCACCGCGCGCCGCTACCTCGAACATCTGCCGGCAGAGCCGCTGCGCTATTACTTTGCCGCCAAACTCGGCGCCGGAGTCAACGACATCGACCTGTCGCTCGAAGATTTCACT
>VGUP01000133.1 GCA_016874175.1 Gammaproteobacteria bacterium
AAACTCGTGCACCGGCGGCCGCGCCGTGGCGATCAAAGATTCGTAGCCATGACCGAATTCGGGATCGATGAGCTGACGGCCGTGGACATGGGGCCAGCCGTAAAATCCGCCCGCTTCGATGCGATTGAGTTCATCGGGCGGCAGGTCATCGCCCAATAAATCGCGGCTGTTTTCCGTGGCGTAAAGCGCGCCGTCCCACGGTGCCCAATCGAAGCCGTAGGGATTTCGGGTACCGGTGCCAATGATTTCGCCACCGCTGCCGTCGAGCGTAAACCGCATCACCGTTGCACGACGCGAATCTTTTTCGATACACACGTTGCAGGTCGAGCCTTGGCCAAGATAGAGCAAACGGTCTGGCCCGACCTTGGCCGTCTTGCGCCAATGCGCGCCATCGGCCGTGAGCCCAGTCACCAGAGGTTGAAGGCTGCCTGTGACCTGGCGCACGGCCGAATCGAAGGGCACCCGCGACACCCGTGTCGCCTCGGCGACGTACAACCAACCCGCGTGCAAATCGACGCCATTCGGACGATCGAGCCCCGAGAACAACGTCTGCCGACCGTCCGACCGACCATCACCATCGCGATCGCCGTACAGCAACACCACCAGCCCGCCCCGCGGCTGCGAGAGGATGAGATCACCGTTCGCGGTCGGCGCCATCAGTCGGGCGCTCGGCAGATCCTGCGCCCACAACGCCACCCGAAACCCCGTAGGCACGCGAAGTTGCTCGGCAATCATGGCGGCGCTTGGCGGCTCGACGCCGTCCTCGCGCATCATGCGCCAGAGCATGGTCCGGTCGGAGATGGCGATGCCACCCAAGAAAAACAGCCAGATGAACCCGGCGATCGCGACCGTCGTCAGACCCACAGCGGAATACAACACAACGCGCACCCCGCGCGGCCAGCGTCCTGACATGACCGATCTCTCCCAGTAACCCGTTGTAGCCCCGCCGCGAAGCATCCCGCAAAGCAGCGTCGCCCGGTAGAATCCGCGCATGAAAAATCTCGCACGCTCTACGCTCATCGCGCTCGTTATCGCTCTGACCGCCAACATGGTGCAAGCCAAAGGGATGCCGGGCGATCCGGACAAACTGTTCGCGCAACTCGACACGCTGTTGCCGACCCCAGGGGTGACCCGTGCCGCCTCGGGGGCGCCGGGCGCACAGTATTGGCAGCAGCGTGCGGACTACCGCATCCGCGTCTCGCTCGACGAAAAGCGTCATCGGCTGACGGCGCAGCAGTCCATCACGTACATGAATCGCTCGCCGGATACGCTGAACTACATCTGGCTGCAGCTCGATCAAAATATTTTCAAAGATGATTCGCTCGCGCGTCGCTCGGAGGTCGCGGCCAACTCGGGTACGCGTCGCGACTCGGTGGGCACTGGTGACAGCCTGAGTTTTGCCGCCATGCGTCGCCATCAGGCATTCGAGGACCACGAATACGGCTACGAAATGAGCGCCGTTCGCGACGCAGCGGGTCGCGTGCTGCGCACCACGGTCAACGACACCATGATGCGCATCGACCTGCCGACGCCGCTGCGCCCGGGCACCAGCATCGAGATCAACTTCGAGTGGGCCGCGAACATCGTCGATGAGGCAGCAATCGGCGCCCGCGGCGGCTACGAGTATTTCCCGAAGAATGACACCTACCAGTATTTTTTGGCGCAGTGGTTCCCGCGCCTCGTAGCCTACACCGACTACACCGGCTGGCAGCACAAGCAGTTCCTCGATCGCGGTGAATTCACGCTGGAGTTTGGCGACTACGACGTCGAACTGACCGTGCCAGCCGATCACATCGTCGCCTCCACCGGCGTGTTGCAGAACCCGGCTGAGGTACTCACGGCGCAGCAGCGCGCGCGCCTCAAGCAAGCCGAAACCGCCAAGAAGCCGGTATTCGTGGTGACGCCCGAAGAGGCGCTCGCCAATGAAAAGGCAAGCATCTCAGCCACCCGCACCTGGCGCTTCAAAGCTGCGAACGTTCGTGACTTCGCGTGGGCGAGTTCCCGCAAATATATCTGGGATGCGATGGGCTATCGGCAAAACGACGCGCAGCGCCCCTTCGTCATGGCCATGTCGTTCTATCCGAACGAGGGTGAGCCGATCTGGTCAAAATATTCGACGCATGCCGTGATGCACACGATGGAGGTGTACTCGCGGTTCTCGTTCCCCTACCCCTACCCGGTTGCCATCTCGGTCAACTCCTGGGAACGCGGTGGCATGGAATACCCGATGATCACCTTCAACGGATATCGACCGACCGCCGATGAAAAAAGCGGCAAACTCACCTACTCGCGCAACACCAAGTACGGGCTGATCGGCGTGATCATCCACGAGGTGGGGCACATCTACTTCCCGATGACCGTCAATTCGGACGAGCGCCAGTGGACCTGGATGGACGAAGGTCTGAACACCTTCCTCGAATACATCGCCGAACTCGAGTGGGAAGAAAACTTCCCGACCTTCGGCGACAAGACCAATGTGCTCGACTTCATCACCGACTACATGCAGTCGAAGGATCAAGTACCGATCATGACCAACTCGGACACGATCGTGCAGTTCGGTCCGAACGCCTACTCGAAGCCGGCCGCAGCGCTCTCCGTGCTGCGCGAGGCGGTCATGGGTCGCGACCTTTTCGACCACGCGTTCCGTGAATACGCCAATCGCTGGAAGTTCAAGCGCCCGACGCCCGCGGATTTCTTCCGCACCATGGAAGACGCCTCAGGCGTCGATCTCGATTGGTTCTGGCGCGGTTGGTTCTATGGTACGGATCACGTGGATGTGGCCGTCGGCGACATTCGCGAGTATCAGGTCTCGACGCAGGACCCTGACGTCGAGTTCCCACTGAAGCGCAAAGACTTCGCCGCCGACTGGCCCGAGTCCTATTCGCAGCGCTTGAACCGCAACGAGGGTCGCCAGACTCGCGCCGATCGCTATCCGGAACTCAAAGATTTTTATAACGAGAACGACGCCTTTGCCGCGACTAATAAAGACCGCAACGAGTTCAAGGATTTCCGCGAGAAACTACGCGACTGGGAGCGCACGGTGCTCGACCGCTCGATAAAAGCGGGCGAATACGTCTATTTCGTGGACTTCCGCAACTTGGGCGGGCTGGTGACGCCGCTGCCGCTGACGCTCACCTACGCCGATGGCAGCACCGAGGAATACAGCGTGCCAGCCGAGATCTGGCGCTATAACGCCGTCGAAATCACCAAACTCTTCGTGCGCAAGAAGCGCCTCGTCAGCGTCGAGCTGGATCGCAACCATCTGATTGCAGACGCCGACAAAAACAACAACATCACGCCGCGACGCATCGAGCAGAGTCGTATCGAACTCTTCAAAGGACGCGATCGCGAACGCAACCAGATGCTCGATGCGCTGGCCGAGTTGACGGGCGAGCCGAAAGCCGAGAAGCAGGCCGACGCCAAAGATCTGCCGCTGCAACCTGCCGCCAAGTGAGCAGGCCGGATTCGCGACGCCGCCGGGTGCTGCAACTCGCAGCACTCGGCGCTGCTTCGCTCGCGTTAACGCTCGGCAGCTCTGCGGCCTTTGCGCATCGCACGCATGTCTCTTTGACCCGGGTCACGATCAACACTCGTACCCAGCACTGGGAGATCATCCATGCGGTGCACTATCACGATGCATTGAAACTGCTCGCAGCACGGGGCGTGAGCGATGACGTGCAACCCGCCTCGGTCGCGGGTCGAGCGCGAATTGCGCTCGAAGTCGAGCGCAGTTTTTTTTGGCGTACCGCAGATGGCAGTCTGCTGCAGCCACTCACCGTGGGCGCCGAACTCGAGGGCGACAATGTGCTCGTCTACCAAGAGCTACCGCCACCACCGAGGCCGACAA
Source organism: Gammaproteobacteria bacterium (assembly GCA_016874175.1). GTDB lineage: Bacteria > Pseudomonadota > Gammaproteobacteria > Steroidobacterales > Steroidobacteraceae > UBA964. Next base: position 3,848 of record VGUP01000133.1, read on the forward strand.
CAATTTCGCTCGAGTCGAACTTCCTGCACGCAGTGTTCGATGATCAGGTGAACAACATCAGCCTCGAGTTCGAAAAACCCTTCGTGGTCCTCAAGCTCTCAAAAACCCGGCCCCGCGGCGCGTTCGATTGGCGATTACCCGCTGCGCCGGCGCCTCAGGACTCGCGGCGCGCGAAATAAAACCACTCGTGACCAGGCGTGGCGAGACGGCTCGGGAACATGATGCAGCCCGACGATGCGGCGCGAATTTCGCGACCGTCGTGACGGCGCGCCACCAGCTCGCCCGGCACCACCGGCGAGAAACTCGACCACTCGCTGACGAAACTATCTGCGGCGTGCTCACGATCGATGACTTCGGTCAGTCGCAGCACTTCGGGTGCCGTGGCGGCCACAGCATCAGTGCGGCCCGGCTGCTCGATCAAGCCCAAAAAATCGAGTGCATTGTTGATGGCGCGAGCGGCCACTTCGACCGTCTCGGGGTCATCGTGTTGGCCACATTCGAGCGTCACGCCATAGCCGCCACAGCTGCGCATGTACTCGGTTGTGCCGACCCCGTAGCCCGCATCGAGCAGGCCGGGGTCGTCAAGTTGCTGGCCCGCACGCCGCCGCCGGGCAACACCCGCCTCGTACACCTCCATCCAGCCGGTGACGAAACGCTGCGGCCCGAGTCGTTGTGCAAAGCGCCACTCGATGCTTCGCGGATCGGTGCTCCCCACCATCACGAAGGGCGCCGCGGGGGCCGTGAAGGAATGCAGGTCTAGCAGCACGTCATGCTCAGCCAAGAGCCGGCATAGCACGTTGCCGACGCGGTCCTCGAAATCGGCGGTGATTTCTTTGGGTCGGAGATTGCGGTTCAGGTTGCGATCGCCGCTACGCGTACCGCGTCGATAGGCGAGCGGATTGGTGATCGGCACGAAGGTCACGCTGCCGCGAAGCAGATCGCGCTCCCCGCGTTCGAAGCCACCCAGCACGCGCTCGATTGCTCGGGTGCCGCAGGTTTCGTTGCCGTGCACGGCACCGAGCACCAGCAAGCGCGGCCCGGGAGCGAGACCCTCTTGGCGATACACGCACAGGCTATGTGGCAAATCGCTCACGGACTTCCGGGCGTCAGTGACGCCAATGAATGGAGGCTAGGGTCGGAATCGAACCGGCGTAGACGGCTTTGCAGGCCGCTGCATGACCACTCTGCCACCTAGCCGCGCCGATGGAACGAAGAGAGATTGGAGCGGGAAACGAGACTCGAACTCGCGACCCCGACCTTGGCAAGGTCGTGCTCTACCAACTGAGCTATTCCCGCCCGGGACAGGCGGACGAGATTGCAGTGGCGACCCCCCACAAGTCAAGTTTGACAACGCCGAAATCAGGCATGACCGCGCAAGTCAGGCCAGGCCGCGCGCAGATAGTCGATCGCCGAAACCAAGGTCAGCACGGCTGCGATCGCAGTCAGGATCAAGCCCAACTGATAGGTCGGCAGGATCCACACATCCCAGCGGATCAGCATCATCGACAGCCCGACCATCTGCACGATGGTCTTGATCTTGCCTAGCGGTGAAACCGCGACCTTGGTGCGCTTGCCGATTTCAGCCATCCATTCGCGCAACGCCGAGATCGCGATCTCGCGGCCAATGATGACGATCGCGGGCAGCACCACGACCAGCGTCGGATCGCGACTGACCAGCAGCACCAGCGCAACGGCGACGATCAGCTTGTCGGCCACCGGATCGAGAAACGCACCGAGACGCGAGGTCTGACCGAGCTTGCGCGCATAATAGCCATCGAGGGTATCGGTGATCGCCGCGATGGCGAAGATGGTCCCGGCAGCCGGATCCGACCACGGGTACGGCAGATAAAACAGTACCACCACGAGCGGAATCGCGAAGATTCGCAACCAAGTCAGCGTATTCGGTACCGTGAAGAGCATGTGGAGCCGAGCGGGGTGTGGCGTTCACTCGCCAGGATGCAGCAAATCATAAAGGTTTTGCGCCAAAGCCGGACCGATGCCGGGCGCGCGCTCGAGATCCATCCGTCCGGCTTTGAGCACGCCCTGCAGCCCGCCGAAGTGCTGCAGCAGGGCGCGGCGCTTGGCCGGACC
>VGUP01000134.1 GCA_016874175.1 Gammaproteobacteria bacterium
CGAAATTCATTTGGCCGGGCATACGCCCGCTGTGGTCGATGGCCAGAGCATACTCATCGACACCCACGGCAGCGCCGTCTGCGACGCCGTGTGGGCGCTGTATCGCGAGGCCCTGCAACGCTTCGGCCCACGCCCGACGCTGGTCGAATGGGATACCGATGTACCGTCACTCGTGACGCTGCTCGCCGAAGCGGCAACCGCCGATCGCCTCACCGACGAGTACGCCGCAAAGACGAATGGATCCGCCGCCGTCAGCGCTGCAGCAACGACCACACCATGAGTCGCAGCCTCGCCGATATCCAACACGCGTTTGCGCAGGCGCTGCTGGCGAGCGTAGCCCCTGCGGGTCGCCTGGCGATCTACCACAACAACTATCGCGCGAACTTCATCAAGGCTTTGACACTTGGCTATCCCGTCATCGCGTGCATCGTCGGTAGTGATTTCTTTGCCAGCCTTGCTCGACGCTTTCTCGAGCAATATCCGTCACGCAGTGGCGATCTGCATCACGTCGGCAAAGATTTCGCTGAGTTTCTGGCCACAGATTTTGCCGCGCCGGGCTCGGCATTCGAATACCTCGCCGATCTCGCCCGACTCGAGTGGGCCTGGGCTCGCGCGCTGTTGGCGGCCGACAAGCCTGCGCTGAGTGTCGACGCCCTTGCCCGACACCCGCCTGCAGAGTGGCCCGCCTTGCGCTTCGAGTTACAGCCGAGCAGCACACTGATCGCCTCGCGATTTCCCGTGCACACCTTGTTCGACGAACACCGAAAAACGCTGCCGGCGATCACGCGCCTCGATGCGGGCGGCGAATACGTTGCGGTGTTACGCCGCGCGCATCAGGTTGCAGCGCACCGCTTGAGCGCGCGGGAATACACGCTCTGGCAGAGCCTGCGCGACGGACTACCACTCGAAACGGCGCTGGAGTCGGCACTCGAGAACGCGCACGAGCCCGAGTCCCGGACAGAGTTCGACCTGTCAGCAGCCCTCGGCCGACTATTTGCCGCGGGTGCGGTGTCGGCGCTTGGCAGTTAGCGCGAAAAGACGTATTTTCCCGGCCCTCCAACGACCCTAGATGGACGCCGACCCATGCCGATGACCGCGACTGCCACCGAGGCTGCCCGCCAGCAGATGGTCCAGCAGCAGTTGCGTGCCTGGCAGGTGCTCGATCAGGACGTGCTCGAGGTCTTCACACGCATTCCTCGCGAGCTCTTCGTCCCCGAGGCCTACGCCGGACTCGCCTTCGCCGATACCGAAATCCCTTTGGGCGGCGGCGAGCGCATGCTCGCACCGAAAGTGGCCGGGCGTATCGTGCAAGCCGTTGATCCGAAGCCGACGGATCGCGTGTTGCTGGTCGGCGTGGGCGCGGGTTATCTCGCGGCCTGTCTGGCCGCCAAGGCCTGCAGCGTGCGTGGCCTAGAGGTCCGCGATGATCTTGTCGCCCTCGCCCGTCGCAATCTCGAGACCGCCGGTGTCCGCAACGTGAGTATCGAGCACCGCAATGCCTTTGCCGCTGACGCAGACAGCAGCGGTGCCTACGACGTCATCGTGCTGAGCGGTTCGCTAGCCGTGCCGGAGGCGCGTTTTCAGCGTCCGCTCGCGCTCGGTGGTCGCCTGTTCGCCGTCATCGGCACCGGACTCGTGATGGAGGCGCGCCTCATCGAGCGCACGGCGCAAAACGAATGGCGCAGCACAACGCTCTTCGAAACAGCGCTCAAGCCGCTGGTCGGTGCCCCGCAGCCTGAGCGCTTCAGTTTCCAGGGTTGATCACGGAGGATCGCGCCATGGTCGAGGAACTGTCGGTAGAGTCCCTCAAGGCCCGGATCGATGCGGGCGAAACGCCCGCGGTCATCGATGTGCGCGAGGGCTGGGAGCTCGAAATCTCCAGCCTGCCCTTTGCCCGCCATCTGCCCATGGGCCAGATTGCCGATCGCCTCGGCGAGCTCGATCCCGCGACGCCGATCATCGTCATGTGCCGCTCGGGCGGACGCAGTCTGCAGGTCGGCCGGTATCTCGAAAGTCGCGGATTTCGGTCGGTAGCTAATCTGACCGGCGGAATTCTGGCTTGGGGCGAACGTATAGACCCGTCGCTGCGTCCATACTGAGGGCGCACGGCAATTGTCAGATCATCCCGCCAGCTGTTATAGTGCTATATAACACCATTGAGGTTTCTATGAAGCGAGCCATCGCGCTCACCCTCGGCCTGCTCCTCGCGTCCACTGGCGCCCATGCCGAGGACCTGAAGTCGGTCTACGAACGGGCGCTTGCCAACGACCCGCAAATCCGCGAAGCCGACGCCCTGCGCCGCGCCGCGCGCGAGGCTCGTCCGCAGGCTTGGGCGGCGATTCTGCCGCAGGTTTCCGGATCGGCGAGCAAGACCAAGACCACCACCACGAGTTCCGGCCAGTTCCCGCAGGAACAGCGGCTACCGAACGGGCAAACCGTCGTGCTCAATTTTCTCTCGTCGAGCACCTCGAAACCCGAGACCGACCGCTGGAGCCTCGATCTTCGACAGAGTCTGATTTCTTGGGATAACTGGGTTGCCATCAAACGCGCAAGTCGACAAGTCGCACAGGCCGAGGCCGACTTCCAAGCGGCCGAACAGCAACTCATCCTGCGAGTCGCCGACGCCTACTTTAACGTGCTGGCCGCGCAAGACACGGTAGAGGCGCAGTCGTCATCACTCGAGGCGATCTCGCGGCAGCTCGAGCAGGCCGAAAAGCGCTTCGAAGTGGGTCTGATCGCCATCACCGACGTGCAAGAGGCCAAGGCCGCGCGCGACAGCGCCGCCGCAGCGGTCATCGCCGCGAAGCGCCAACTCGCCTCGGCCGAAGAATTACTGCGCGAAATCACCGCCGAAAAATATTCGAAGCTCGCCAAACCGGGCGACGCCATGCCGCTCAAGTCACCTGATCCGACCAACGAAGCGCAGTGGGTCGAGCGCTCGATGGAGCAAAATCTCGCCCTCGTTTCCAGCCGCCTCGCGGCGGACATCGCCCGCGACAACGTACGCGCGGCTTTCGGCGGTCACCTGCCCGAGCTCGATCTGGTCGCGAGCAAGAGCAAAGTTGAAAGCACCAGCCCGATCAACTTCTCGAGCGGCAACGTCGGTACTCGCGTCAACGACAACGAAGACGAAAGCTACTCGCTGCAGGTGACGATGCCCCTCTTCAATGGTGGCGCGGCGCAGTCGCGAGTTCGGCAGAGCGAATATCAATGGCGCGCAGCGCGTGAACGCTTGACCCGCGTGTCGCGGCAAACCGAGCGCCAGGCACGCGATGCCTACCTCGGCGTAATCAGCGAAATCTCGCGCGTGAATGCGCTGCGACAGGCGCTCGAATCCAGCCAAACGGCACTCAAGGCAACCGAGGCCGGCTATGAGGTCGGCACCCGTACCGCGGTCGATGTGCTCGAGGGTCGCCGCAGCCTGGCGCAGGCGCAGACCAACTACGCGCGCAGCCGCTATGACTATATTTTGAACGTGCTCCGCCTGCGGCTTGCTTCCGGCACGCTCGATCGCGGCATGCTCGAAGAGGTCAACGGCTGGTTGGCGGAGACGGCCGCGACGCCGGCGAACTGAGCACCGGCAACGCCAACGGCCTGGCGCCCGCTAACTGAGCGGCGTCACCAGATCGAGCAGACGCTGTAGCGCGCCGCGGTTCGCCGTCACAAATCTTTGACCGAGCTCGCCGCGACGGCGACGCTCGCCCGCGTCGGTGGCGAGTGCAGCCACCGTGCTCGCCAAAGTATCGACATCGTCGACGACGGCAAGCGCCCCTTCTTTGCGCAAGGCGGCGACGATATCCGCCGAGTTGTAGCCATGGGGGCCCGTCAGGGTTGCCACCGCAAGCGCCGCGGGCTCGATCAGGTTGTGTCCGCCGACATCTCTCACCAGGCTGCCGCCAACAAACGCGAGATCGGCCGCTGCATAGGCGGTCAGCAAGTCACCCAGGGAATCGAGCAGCAGCACATCTGTTGCGGGTAATGCCGCGGCGGGTAATGCCGCGACGCTCGCCATCGCAGATCGCGCCAAGAAGGCCGTCCCCCGCGACCGCAGGCTGTCGGCAACACTCGCGAAACGTGGCGGATGACGCGGGGCAAGCACGAGCGCGAAATCGATGTTCGCAGCACCCAAGCGCTGCTGAACCTCGAGAAGCGCGGCCTCTTCGGCGGCATACGTGCTACCCGCCACTAAAACGCAGCGCTGTTGCCATCCAAGCTCGGTACGCAGCGCCGTACCTGCTGCCGTGACCTCAGCGGGCAAAGAAATATCGAATTTGAGATTGCCGACCACCTGTACCCGCGCGCTCGGTACCCCGAGCTCACAAAAACGCGCCGCGTCGATTTCGCTCTGCGCCGCGACTGTCGTGTGTTCACGCAAGGTTTCGCCGAATACGCCGACAAGTTGTTGATAACGCCGTAGTGAGCGCATCGAGATCGTCGCGCTCGCAAGCACGACCGCGACCCCCTGCGCACCACACTCGCGCAACAGGTTGGGCCAAAGCTCTTTTTCGATGAAAACAGCCAGCCGCGGGCGCACTCGAGCGAGAAACCGTCGCACGTTGGCGCGGGTGTCGAATGGCAGGAAGCGCAGCTCGACGGTATCGCCAAAAAGCGCCTGCGCCCGCGCCGCGCCGGTTGCCGTGGTCGTGGTCAATACGAGCGGCGAATCCGGATGCTGCGCGCGTAGCGCGCGAATCAGTCCAGCAGCGGCCTGCACTTCGCCCACACTGACGGCATGCACCCAGATCACTGGTGCAGACAAAAAATCGCCGAACCCGAAACGTTGCGGCAGGTTTCGCCAATAACCGTGATCGCGAAAGCCACGGCAAACGATCAGCGCCAAAGCGCAGGGCTGCAATAAGGTAAGCACCATGTTGTAGACAACAGCCATCATCTGCCGACGCGCGCTCCGCTGCCCTGCAACAAGGCATGCCACCAAGCCTCGTCAAAGATAAGACCGGTCGTATCACAAATTTTGAGCAGCGAACGACGCAAGCGCACCAGGCTGTCATCACACCAGATTCCAGGCTCGCGGAATCGCGCGCGATCGAAGTCGATGAGATACCAATCGCCGGTCGCCGCGCGCAGCAGGTTGTGCGCATTGAGATCGGTGTGGTGCAGGCCCACGGCATGAAAGCGCGCGATGGTGGTCCCGATGGCCGACCAGTCGATCGCCGCAGCCTGGGTCGCAAGCCGTGGATTCGCGGCGCCGCCGAGCAAGGCGGCGAGCGTCGTCGCGCCCGCAATGCGCAGCGTGAGCAGATCGCCCTGATAGCAAAATCCTGACGGCGCATAACGCGCAGCGACCACCGGCGCCACCGGCAAGCCCAGCTGCTGCAAGCGCCTCGTCACTCGAAATTCCTGCAAAGGCCGCGAACGCTCGGGACCGCGATCGAGATATCGATCCGCCGACAAACGCGCCATGAGACCACCGCGACGGTAGTGCCGCAGCGCATAGCTACGACCCTCGTACTCGAAGAAATGAGTGCTGCCACGACCCGGGGCGCTACCGCGCATGGCCCCGGCGGTCATCCAGTAATCGGAGTCGAACCAGCGTGCAGTGAAATTGCCGGCGAGGGAGGGGTCA
>VGUP01000135.1 GCA_016874175.1 Gammaproteobacteria bacterium
GCGCCCTGAGCGACTCCCGATAGCGCTGCGCGCGCCGCGCGTAACTCGCCGCGGCACCGCGAATCAGCGCAAGATCGCGCTCGGTCACTTCGCGCACGATTTTTCCTGGCGAGCCCATCACCAAGCTGCCGTCCGGAATCTGTTTGTCCGGCGGAATGAGCGTCCCCGCCGCAATCAAGCAATGACGACCGATGACGCTGCGATCGAGCACCATCGCACCATTGGCGATCATCGATTCATCGCCGACCGTGCAGCAATGCAGGAATGCCATGTGTCCTACTGTCACCCGCGCACCGAGCCGCGTCGGTACACCCTCGTCAGTGTGGATGACCGAACCGTCCTGAATATTGCTGCTCTCGCCGATTTCGATCCAATCGCTATCGCCGCGCAGCACCACGTTGAACCACACACTGGCGGCTGCCGCGATGCGCACGGTGCCGATGACGTCGGCCGAGGGCGCGATATAGGCGTCGGGCGCAATGTCGGGGATGCGTTCACCGAGGGTGTAGATCATTCGGGCGCGCGGCTCATCGTGGTGCGGGAGTGGTATCGCGTGCGGCCTTGCGATCAGCCTTCATGCGCGCAACATCGATCGGTCGCAGGTCGACGATCGGACAGCTGTCGCGTCCCGCAATCACTTTCTCGAAGCGGCTGATGCTGCGACCGGTCTGCGTGACGCGGATCGAATTGGCAAACTGCAGATCGGTGCAGTTATCCCAGACCCTGAGCAACCACGCCTCATTGATGCCCGTCCAGATCACGAGCTGGTTGCGCGATACCGGCGTCCAGCCATCGACGCCGCGCATCGCCGTGATCTGCTCGACAGGTTCACTGGCGTAATCGACGTACTTGAACTCGATGTCGCCCTGCCGCGACAGCCCTGCGCCGCAGCCTGCCAAAGAAAGCAGCACAAGCATGGGAAAAATGAACCTTTTCATGAGCGTGATCCTCTTAGGGAAGTCCCTGTCCGATCCTGCCCAGACAGTGTATCCGCCTGCCAATCTGGCACAATGCGCCGCCCCACCAAACCGCTCCTCCAGAGATTCCACCCCATGAAGCTCGATAAACGCTGGATCATTGCCGGCCTCGTTGTCCTTGCCCTGCTCGCGCTGTTCGGATTTCGCCGATTCTCCGGCGGGGGTGGAATTCCGGTCGACCTCACGGCCATCGCCGCCCAAGAGGTGCGCCCGAACATTCTGGCCTCGGGCACGCTCGCCTTTCGTACCGAGGTCAACCTGACCGCGGAAGTGACGGCGCGGGTCGCCGAGATCCTCGTCGAAGAAGGCGCAACGGTCAAAAAAGACCAACTGCTGCTACGTCTCGACCCGGAGTCCTACAACAACATCATCGCCCGCGAAGAAGCCGGTGTTCGACAAAACCGCATCAGCATCGAGCGACAGCGCGCAGTGGTTGCGCTGCGCGAACAGCAGTACGAGCGCAGTCAAAAACTGGCTGCGGTAAATATCATCGATAAAAATCGACTGGCGGAGGATCGGAATCAATTCATAGTCGCCGAAGCCGATCTCAAAAGTTCCGAAGAAGCTTTGCGTCGTGCAACGGCCACGCTCGGTGACGCGCGCGAACAGCGGGCGAAGACCGAAATCCGTGCGCCCATCAACGGTCGCATCGTCTCGCTGCCGATCAAAGTCGGCGAGGTCGCCATCCCCTCGACCGCTTCGCTCGCGGGCGCGCAACTCATGAAGCTCGCCGACATCGCGGCGATTGTCGCCGAGGTCAAAGTCGACGAGGCGGATGTCGCCAAGATCACGCTCGGTCAACGCGCCGACGTTTTTGCCGCTGCTTACCCCGACACCGCCCTCGCCGGTCGCGTCGAAAAAATCGCGCTGACGCCCACTGTCGACGGACAGGGTCGATCGTACAAGGTCACGATTGCCATCGAAGCCCCGGGCGAGCTGCTGCTGCGCTCCGGCATGAGCGCGCGAGCCGTGATTTTCCTGGGCGATGGCACGAAGCGATTGGCCGTGCCCGTCGAGGCTGTGGTCACCGAGACTCCCGAAAAGAACGTCGTCAAAAGATATGTATGGCTCAACGACGATGGCGTCGCCCGCAAAACCGCGATCACCACCGGACTTTCCGACGATCGCTGGGAAGTGGTCGAAACTGGCGTGCAGGCGGGTGCCAAAGTAGTCGTCGGACCCGGCAAGATTCTGCGCCGGCTCAAAGATGGCGATCGTATTTCACAGATGGACGCCAGCGCGCGATCAGACCCACCAGGCTCGGGCAGGGACGGCGCCGAATGATCGAGCTCAAGGGCATCGTCAAGCGCTACGTGCTCGGCGACGAAACCGTGCTCGCGCTGGCTGGTGTCGATCTGTTCGTGGCTCGCAATGAATACGTCGCCTTGATCGGCCCTTCGGGCTCGGGCAAATCGACGCTGATGAACCTCATCGGCTGTCTCGATTCGCCGAGCGAAGGTCAATATATTTTGAATGGTCGCGACACCTCTGCACTCAGCGAGCAAGAACTCGCCGTGGTGCGTAATCGTGAAATCGGCTTCGTATTCCAGAGCTTTCATTTGTTGCCGCGACAGTCGGCTCTGCAAAACGTGATGCAGCCGCTCGTGTATCGGCGAATGTCGCCGAGCGAACGCCGTGATCGCGCCGCGCAAGCCCTGCGTAACGTCGGCCTCAGCGATCGCCTCGACCATCGGCCGAATCAGCTGTCGGGTGGTCAGCGCCAACGCGTTGCCGTCGCGCGTGCGCTGGTCGGCGAGCCCTCGATCCTGCTGGCCGATGAACCGACGGGCAATCTCGACTCGCGTACCTCGTCAGAGATCATGGGTCTCTTCGATGCGCTGCACGCGCTGGGCCAAACGGTGGTGCTCGTGACCCACGAACCGGACATTGCCGCCCACTGTCAGCGAACCATTCGTGTGTTCGACGGACTTATCGTCGAAGATCATCCGAACCCTGCACGCGCTGCCTGAGACCCTACCTGCAATGAACGTGTTCGTCGAAGCTTTCTCTGCCGCTCTCGCCAGCCTCAATGCGCACCGCTTGCGCAGCTTTCTCACGACGCTCGGCATCTTGATAGGCACCATGGCCGTAATCGCAGTGGTCTCGGTGCTGCAAGGGTTCTCCGACTCGATCAGCAATCAGTTCTCGGATCTCGGCAGCAATACGCTCACGCTCGCCGCGAAGAACGACCCGGACAACTTCCGCACTGGTCAAATCAATCGCCTCACCTTCGAGGATGTCGGCGCGCTACGTTACAAGATCTCGGGTATCGAGCGTGTGGCGCCCATCCTGCGCGCACCGCTTGGCGCTACGCTCTACAAGGGTCGCGCCGTTGCGCCGCAAATCCAGGGCGCGACCGAAGAAGCCCAAGACGTGCTCGGCGTCGACACTTCCATCGGCCGATTCCTGACCGCTAGCGACGAGAAAAATAGTCGTCGTGTGGCGGTCATTGGCACGGACGTCAATGATCAACTACGCATGCCGCGCGACCCAGTCGGCGAGTATCTGCTGATTGGTCGCGAGTGGTTCCGCGTTGTGGGTTTACTTGAGAAGCGCGGCGAAATCTTTGGTTTTAGTCAAGACAACCGGATTTTCATTCCCTTCAGCGTTGCCCGTTCGCTGACCGGTACCTTCGAGCGCAGTTCGATGGAAGTGTCGTTCACGGTCACCAATCTCGCCGAGGTGAATCAGGTTCGCGAGCGCACCGAGCGCACCATTCGCGCGACACGTAAGCTGCCGCCGGGCAAGGCTAACGATTTCGAGATCAAGGCAGCCGATTCGTTCGTGCGTCAGTTCAACAGCATCACGGCTACGGCGACTGCGGTGCTCGCCGGCATTGTCGGCATTTCTTTGTTAGTCGGCGGTATCGGCATCATGAACATCATGCTGGTATCGGTCACCGAACGGACCCGCGAAATCGGCATCCTCAAGGCGCTAGGCGCCACGCGCCGTGACATCCTCATCCAGTTTTTGCTCGAAGCCGCCCTGCTCTCGCTGCTCGGTGGCTTGATCGGCATCGTGCTGGGGCTGCTCACGGGTATGGGTATCGCCTCGCTGATCCCCAACTTCCCACCGGCGCACGTACCAATTTGGGTGATGATCGCCGCGGCCGGCTTCTCGGCCATCGTCGGCGTGGTGTTCGGCATCGCCCCCGCCTCGAAAGCGGCTGCGCTCGATCCGATCGAAGCCCTGCGCTACGAATAGCTGAGGCGGGAATAGCGCTAACCGCGAAACTCCGCGAGTCCGGCCACCGCCTTGGGCGCGTTGGTGGCAATGCTGCCCACCTTGGCGCCACTCGCGAGATTGATCTTTGCCACCTCACCCGAGAAAAAGCTGCTGACGAAGGCGTGCTGTCCGTCAGCGGCGAGCTCTATGGTCGCCCAACCAAAACCCTCGAGCGGAATTTGTCGGGAGGTGGTGCCGGCGTCATCGACGACATGAATCGACGCGCCGCGCAGCACATGGAGCGTGCCATCGCGCCCGTAAGCCATGCCGAAAAACATCGGCGGCGGACCCGGCGGATATGGCGGCGTGAACGCTTGCAGATCGGGCAACTGCCGATCGTTCACGAGGTCGTAACGCATCAGTCGCGGGCCGGTTTCCGAGCAGTAAATCAGTGTCTTGCCGTCGGGCGACAGCGCTGACATGGTCACGCCGAGAAAGCCACCCATGCCACCATGGGTCACCGTGCCATATTCTTTGACCAAGCGACCGTCAACCGTACAGCGAAACACATGACCGTCACCGAAGCGCTCACTGCCCGGCATGAAGGGGATGCGGGTATGCATGCGCGCTTGCACCTCGGGGCGAATCGACTCACCGACCACATGCTCACCGAAGAGCAGTGTGCCGTCCGCCGCAAAATTGACGTGCGAAAAAGCCCGCGCCGGGAACTCGCTACGGCGCACGACTCGACCATCACGATGGATGTTGAGAACCACGAACTCCTGACTGTCGAAGGCCCAGAGCACACCCCGGGGATCGAATTTGAGCCCGCCCACGAGATGCGTGGTGTCACTCAAAAAAATCTCGCCCTTGGGTTTAAGGTCTGCACCGAACTGCAAGATACGGCCGCGACCGGCGTGATCGTCCTGCGGGTTGTCGAGTAGCGTGGCGGCGACGAAAAGATCGCCAGACACGAACGGCTGCAAAGTGGAAGTCATGGATCAAGCCTCGAAGGAATAACGTGAAACGATGTCGCGACGCGCACCGAAGAGCATGGCAAGCGCCCTGCCTGCAAGCCGACCGCCCGTCAGCCAGGTGATGTCGTTGCCCTGCTTGCGATCGTGCAAGACTCGCTCGACGATCCAGGGTGTGGTGGTCTCGACATGCTCGCCAATGAAATTGAGCTGCTTTAGCGCGCGTGCACGCTGGGCTTCGGGAATCGTTCGCATCTCGCGCAACATGCCCTCGGTGATATTGATGCCCGGACTGATGGTGCCGATCAAAATCGACTCGTCATGGAGCTCGCGCCTTTCTTTGACCAGACAGTCCGCCAGATATTTGACCGCGCGCTTGGTGGTCGAGTAGACGGTCATGCCGGGCACCACCCGACCGCTCGCGC
>VGUP01000136.1 GCA_016874175.1 Gammaproteobacteria bacterium
CCGGGGGTCAGTGTATTGGCGGTATCGGGCGGTGTGGGCGGCGCGAAGCTCGCGCTTGGGCTTGCGCGCGCGCTGCCGCCGGCGGAACTCGCGGTTCTCGTCAACACGGGCGATGACTTCACGCATCTTGGGCTGCGCATCTGCCCTGACCTCGATACCGTGCTCTACACGCTCGCCGGCGTCGTCAATACGACGCAAGGTTGGGGCCGAGCCGACGAATCTTTCGGTTTCATGGACGAGTTGCGTCGGCAGGGTGGGCCCGACTGGTTTTTACTCGGTGACCGTGATCTCGTGCTGCATGTCGAGCGCACCCGTCGGCTCGCCGCAGGGGAAACGCTGACGCAAATCATGGCGGACCTCGCCAATCGGTTTGGCGTGGCGACCCGGCTGGTGCCGATGACCGATGCGCCGGTGGCCACGTTGCTCGATACCAGTGCGGGGCAGCTCGAGTTCCAGCATTATTTTGTTCGGCTGCGCACCCTCCCCGAGGTGCAGCGCCTGCATTACGCCGGCGCGGCGCAGGCAAGGCCCAGCGAAGACTTGCTGACGCTGCTGCGCAGTCGCGCGCTCGAAGCCATCATTCTTTGTCCTTCCAATCCCTACCTCAGCATCGATCCGATACTGGCGGTGCCGGGCATTCGCGCCGCGCTGCGTGCTGCGGCGGTACCGATCGTGGCGGTATCGCCGCTCGTCGGTGGTCGCGCCGTCAAAGGACCCACTGCCAAGATCATGCAGGAGCTCGGCATTGAGACGAGTTCGCTCGCGATTGCGCGTCACTACGCGGGTTTGATCGATGGTTTGCTGGTAGATGAGTCGGATACGAGTGCCGCGCTGGCCGGGTCGGTGGCTGAAGAGTTTTCGAAGCTCGGCATCGTGGTGGGTACGGCGCGCACGCTGATGCGCACACTCGACGATCGGCAGCGGCTTGCTGAGGCCGCGCTTGATTTCGCAAGGCGTCTGCGACCGACAGAATCGCGGACTGCACCGAAATCTTTGGTCGGTGGTGCATGAGTGTGGTCGCGATCGTGCCGGTACGCACGCCGGGTGAGGGCAAGTCGCGCCTGGCGGGGGTGCTCTCGGTGCCGCGCCGCTCGGCACTCGTGCAGTCGATGCTGGCGCGCGTGCTCGCTGCGCTGCAGGGAGCGCGGCGCATCGATCGTATCGTGGTCGTGACCCCCGACGATCATCTGGCGCTGCCGAAGGGTATCGAGGTCTTGCACGATCACGCGACCGGGCTTAATGCTGCGGTCAGCCTCGCACAGCACACGTTTGCCGATCGTCACGCAGCGATGTTGGTGGTCGCTGCCGATGCGCCGCAGGTCACGGCTGAAGAAATCGATCGCCTTGTCGAGCGTGCTGCCGACAGCGATGTCGTTGTGGTTCCGGATCGTCATGGCTGCGGCACCAACGCGCTTTGGCTGCGCTTGCCCACGCCGCTCGCGCCACAGTACGGCGATGACAGCGCAGCCGCGCATCTCGATGCCGCGACGAGGCTCCGCTTGCGTGCGATGCGGATCGAGGTGCCGGGTCTGTCGCACGATGTGGATGTACCCGACGACTTGCGCGGCGAGCCCATGCCCGCCGAGCAAGCGCGCTTGCTAGCTGACGAGACGGCGCTCGAATCTTTGCTGGAGCGTGCCCGCGAACTTACCCTCGAAGGCTTCGGCGTTCGGGTCGGCTATTCACGCAAGGTGTTCATTCCGCTGACGCATTGGTGCCGCGACGTCTGTCACTACTGCACTTTCGCAGCGCCACCGCGGCGCGGCATGCGCGCGTTTCTCGCGGTCGATGAAGTGCTGGCGATCGCTCGGCAAGGTGCGGCGGCGGGCTGCGATGAAGCGCTTTTCACGCTCGGCGACAAACCCGAGTTGCGCTATCCGCGAGCGCGCGAGGAACTCGCGAGTCGCGGATTTTCGAGCACCCTCGAATATCTCGAACACTGCGCGCGGCGAGTGTTCGAAGAGACAGGACTGCTACCGCATCTCAATCCGGGCGTAATGAGCCGCGATGAACTTGCGCGGCTGCGACCCGTGGCGGCTTCGATGGGCATCATGCTCGAGAGCAGCGCCCCGCGGCTCGCCGAAAAAGGTGGGCCGCATCATCGCTCCCCCGACAAACAGCCAGCCGTGCGACTTGCCACGCTCGTCGCCGCGGGTGAGCTCGCAATTCCATTCACCACCGGCATCTTGATTGGTATCGGTGAAACGCGGCTCGAGCGCATCGAGACGCTGCTGGCGATTCGCGAAGTTCACGAGCGCTACGGGCACATCCAAGAAGTCATCGTGCAGAATTTTCGGGCGAAGTCGGGCACGCGGATGGCTTCGCATCCGGAGCCGAGTTTGCAAGAGCTGCAGTGGACGATCGCCGTCGCGCGCCGAATCTTTGGGCCGACGATGTCGATACAGGCTCCGCCCAATCTCAGCGCAGGCCATTTACAGGGACTGATCGATGCCGGTGTCAATGATTGGGGTGGCGTGTCACCGGTAACGCCCGATCACGTGAACCCCGAGGCGCCGTGGCCCGAGCTCGTGGCGCTTGAGCGAGAAACCGCGGCAGCGGGCCGTCGGCTCGCGCAGCGACTGCCGATCATTCCCGCGTATGCAAACGATCCGCGTTGGCTCGACCCCGCGTTGCGCAGCGCGGTGCTGCATCGCATCGATGCCATGGGCTACGTGCGCGAGCGCGACTGGCACGCTGGAGCGGGCGATGCGCCACCCGCTCGCGAACTGGCATCGATGGCCGCACGCAATTCGCTGGGGCCGGTAAGCGCACACATCGCCGCGTCGATTCGTCGCTGTCTCGAGGGTCGGACGCCAGCCGAAGAGAGCATCGCGGCGATGTTTGCGGCGGATGGCGCGGATTTCCAGGCGATCGTCGCTGCGGCTGATGGGCTGCGCCGCGCGGTCAATGGCGATGCGGTGAGCTATGTCATCAATCGCAATATCAATTACACCAATATTTGCACTTACTCCTGCGGGTTCTGCGCGTTCGCCAAAGGCCGCAGCGCGCGGGCTGTACGTGGCCCGGGCTATCTGCTCGACTACGAAGAAATCTGCGCGCGAGTGGCCGAGGCCGCGGCGCGTGGCGCGACTGAGGTCTGCCTGCAGGGCGGCATTCACCCCTCGTTTACGGGTTCAACCTACCTCGAAGTGGTTCGTGCAGCGCTGCGTGCGGCTCCAGGTATCCATGTGCATGCCTTCTCGCCGCTCGAGATCACTCACGGTGCCGAGACGCTGGGTATTCCGGTGCGCGCTTTTCTCGAGCAGCTCGCGGCGGCCGGTTTGCGCACGCTACCCGGTACCGCAGCGGAAATTCTTTGTGATGACGTTCGCGCGATCATCTGTCCCGACAAACTCGATACTGCGTCGTGGCTCGGCGTGATGCGCGATGCGCACGCGGTAGGTCTGCGCAGCACGGCAACGATCATGTTCGGGTCTGTCGAGTCACCGCGGCATTGGGCGCGTCATCTGCTTGCGATCCGCCGATTGCAGCGCGAGACCGGCGGGTTTACCGAGTTCGTACCGCTGCCCTTCGTGCACATGGAGGCGCCGCTCTGGCGCAAGGGGCGGGCGCGCAGTGGGCCAAGTTGGCGCGAGTCGCTGCTCATGCACGCGATCGCTCGGCTCGTTCTCGAGCCGGTGTTGCGCAATGTGCAAGCGTCGTGGGTGAAGCTCGGTCGCGAGGGCGCCTTGCATGCGCTGCGCGCCGGTGCCAATGATTTGGGCGGCGTATTGATGAACGAGTCAATCACGCGCGCCGCAGGTGGCGTAAATGGTCAGGAGATGGACGCTGCGAGCATGCAGGCCGCTATTCGCTCGATCGGTCGTGAGCCGCGGCAGCGCACCACGCTGTACGGGGCGCCGGCGAACTCAGCGCAGCTTCGGAATGACGTGTTGGCCAATGATATCGAGGGCTTCCATCGGCTCGTCGTGCAGGCGTAGCGCACACTCGGTGAGTCCGGCCTTGGCGAACATGCGGAAGCGTTCGACTTCGCGGTCGAGATCTTCGAGACCGCCGGTCGAGGTGAAATATTCACAGAGTCGATTGGCAATCTCGACTGGCACACCCTGTACGTTGCCCGATCGATCAAACCAGGCGGCGACGAACTTGTCGTAGTTGTCGCGCACCAGTTGGGCCTCGTCTTCACTCAGGCACTGCTGGATCAGCTCTTTTTGCAGCTTGATGGCGCGCCACGGCAGCTCGCGTCGCGATTCCCGATAGCCTGCCGCGCGTTCGCGCTTGAGGTGCCAGGCCCAAAACGTGTTGGTACGCAGGGCGGGCATGTCCGCCTCGCGTTTGGCGGCGCCTTCGTTGACCTCCTTCATGGCCGCCGCCATGACTTCGGGCGGCGTGCAGCCAATGAACACGCCATCTGCCACGCGCGCTTCCATGCGCATCATCTGGCCGCGATAGGCCGTGCCGTAGACGAGCGGCGGGTTCGGCGCCTGCAGCCAGCCGTAGGCGCAGGGCAGGTTGACGACAAAATCTTCGCCCTTGAAACCCTTGGCCAACTTGCCGCGGCCCGCACCGCGCACGAGCTCGATGCCTTCGCGTACGGCGCGCACGATCTTTTCGGGCCGCTCGATACCCATGCAATCGATGTTGCCTTCGCCGGCGCCCATGGCGATCAGCGCACGGCCGCCGCAAAATTCGTTGAGCGAGAGCAAGCTGTTGGCGATTTTGAGCGGATGCATCTCGAAGGGACTGACCGCGAGCGGGCCCATCAACAATTTCGAGGTACTCTGGGCGAGCGGGATCAGCGACAAGAAGCAGTCCCAGTGCGCGAAATAATTGGAACTCCAGAGCGCGCGAACGCCATAGCGTTCGGCTTTCTGGCCAAGTTCGGCGACTTGTGCGGGAGTGAGGTCCGGTTCGAGGATGATGTCGATGTCCATGCCCTGAGCCTAACCAAACCGGGCACCGGGCGAGCAGCGAACCTCTGCTGTGCGCATCACGCGGGCAAAGGCGAGGTTCTAGATCAGACCGCAGTCCTGCGCTTTGGTGACCGCCTGTACCTGCGAGTGGACATCGAGTTTGCGGTAGAGGTTGCGAATGTGGGTTTGCACCGTCGACAGCGCGATATCCATCTGCTGCGCTGCTTCGGCGTAGCTGCGTCCGCGGGCGAGATTGCGCAGCAGTTGCAGTTCTTTGGGCGTCAGCTCCGGCAGGTCGCTGGGCCGGTCGCTCGAGCCGGCCAACTTGAAAAGATAGCGCGCGAGCGCCGGGCTGATTGGGTAATTCCCCTCCAGGCTTTGCCGCAAGGCCTCGGCGATGATCGGGGTGCTGTCGTCCTTGAGCAGATAGCCGCGGGCGCCGGCACGAATGGCGGCCAGCACACTACGCTCGGCGGAGATCACCGAAACCACCATGATGGGGATGTCCGAAAACCGCGCGCGGAGCTTGCTGATGACCTCGATACCCGAGGCATCGGGCAAACCGATATCTACCAACCCAAGATCGATGCGGGTATCGGTATGGTCAATGAAACGCAGCGCCTCTCTGGCGGTGGCAAAC
>VGUP01000137.1 GCA_016874175.1 Gammaproteobacteria bacterium
GCCGCCGAGACCGAGCAGGGTGGGGATATCGACTCTCATTGGGTCAGTTAGTCGACAGCAAACAGCACTTCGTTATACTCAACGCCTCTTTTTTTGGCAGCGCAGGCCCCCGGCAACCGTGTCCCATCGCCTCTTGCAGTCATGCTGTTTTCGGTCCGTCAGAATGTTGTTGATATCGATGGCGATCGCGTTGCTCGCGGCTTGTGGGCAGAGCGAGGAGGCCTGGCAAGAGACCGTGCGTACCGACACCCCCGACGCCTACGAGCGATTTCTCGAGAGAAACCCGGGTAGTCCGCGGGCCGCGGAGGCTCGAACACGGCGCGATGCTTTGATCGACGAGCGCGACTGGTCGGTGGCCAAACGAAAAAACTCCGCCGAATCTTATGTGGCGTACCTCGAAGCGCATGCCGACGGGGTCTGGAGCGAACTCGCCAAAAAACGCCTGGATGCCCTGAAAACAGGCGAAATCACTGCGGGTGAGCCCGCGCCGGCGCCGCGTGCAGCGGAACCGAAAGCGGGCGCCGTTCCGGCCGCGGCGGCCACCCCAGTGGTACCCGTGGCGCCGGTCGCAACGATATACGTGCAGCTCGGCGCCTTCTCATCGGCCGCCTCGGCAAGAGCCTCATGGACCCGCTTGCAGCGCTCCTTTGCCGAATTGCAGGCGCGCAAACCCACCGTCGATGAGTCGCCGGTCAGAGGCTCGAAGCTGTATCGACTGCGTGTCGGGGTGGCCTCGCGCGAAGAGGCTGAACTGGTCTGCGCCGCACTCACGCGCGGCGGTGCTGCCTGTCTGCTACCCGCATCGCGTTGATCGCGACGCCGCGTCCACGCAATGCTGCGTTCATGCGGCGCTCATGCGGTGCTCAGTTGAGCGGCTGACGTAACTGCAAGGACCAGAGCAGCGTCTGCCGCGACTCCACGGCTGCGGGGATCAATTCGAAGATCGGTGCGCTCGAACTGCCGGCGGGGCGGGGTGTGATGACGCCGTTGCGATCGACTCGGTGTTCGGCGACCGATAGTAACGGGTCGCCGCCGCGGATCCGACTCGTAATGCCGCCGTTTGCTTGACCGATCACCACGAGCGTCTGGGCATTGATTCGTGCGATGCCTTCGGCGCCCTCGCTGATCCAGCCCAACGCGCCGAGTTCCAGCAGAGTAGTCGTGATTGCGAGCGCGCCCGCACTGGATTCGATCTCGGCGGCCGTGCCGAATTCGAGGGCGAGTCCCGAGTTGGGTCCGCTCGTCAATGATTTGCCGCTGAGATCGCTGGCAGTCGTCAGGTCGATGACGCGGACTTCCCAGCGCAGCGGCCCCGAGGCGCTGCCTTCCCGAAAGCGAACCAGCGCGATGATTCTTTGTTCGCTCAAAGATTCCAGATCGAGCACGCGAAACGAAACTTCGCTGCTCCGGATCGGCAAGCCGAACTGGCGTACCACGCCGGTGCGCGAGTTGAATCCGACCAAACGCAACAGGCGCGCAGTATTGGCGGTTCGCCCATTGATGTCGAGCGCTGCACCCGCGGCCAGCAGTACTTCGCCGCTCGCACTGCGCACGGCGACGCCGCCGCAGCCGAGTCCCGCTACTCGCGATTCGAGAATGGCGGGCAGGCGGCGACTGACATCAGGCAACGATCCGGCATTTCCTGCGGGACCCAGTCGTTGCAGCGTGCGTCCTTGACTGTCGAACTGCAGCAGGAAAGGCCCGCGTCGATCGCATACCCAAGTACCGCCCTCACCCTCGGCGAGGCCGGCAGGATCGAGGCCGCGTTGATCGAATTCCGGTGAGCGCGGCTGCAGCGTTTCATCGAGATTTCGTGCGCCGTCGCTACCCGACGAATCGG
Organism: Gammaproteobacteria bacterium; assembly: GCA_016874175.1. GTDB lineage: Bacteria > Pseudomonadota > Gammaproteobacteria > Steroidobacterales > Steroidobacteraceae > UBA964. Next base: position 1,841 of record VGUP01000137.1, read on the forward strand.
TCGGCGTGGGTCGACCGGAGAAGGTCGAGCCGTCGGCTGCCCGCAGCGTGACGAGCGCGCCGAGTTCGGCGGCATTGCCTGACAAAGTAATGCTGCCGAGTGAGGGCAAGCCGTTCGGATCGCTGCTCACCAGCACCTCGGCACTGCGCGCACTGATGCCGTCAAAATAATGGGGTGCCGGTACGGCGATGCCGCGCGCGGTGACCACGCGCAGTTGCACGCTGCCGGATGTGGTGCCACTCGCCAATGTCAAACCCGCACCGAGCGTTGGTCGTAATCCTTTCGGGTAAAGAGTTTTGATCTGCACGGAGGGCCCTGTATATGGCACGAGCGCGGCATCGGGCACGCGCAGCACCTGCTTGCGTACTTCGGCGACCGGGCTCAAGCTGGTACTCGGTGAGTCGACGAGCACGCCGCGTGCGAGCGCCTCGGCCTGCTCGGCGATCGAGCGCGCGACGCCGCGGGTGGGGGCCTTCAGTGCCGCGCGATAATCGGCCGGGAGTCGGCTGTCGCCACGCAGATAATCGACGAGCGAGGCGAGATCGGCATCGAAGGACGATGCGCTGAAGTTAAGTGAGCGGTTGGCCATCACAGTTGCCAACTCCGCCGTCAGCACAATGCCGTTTCCGGCATCGGCATCGGCATCGGCCACTATTAAAAATTGCGCACGCCGAATCGTAATCTCGGAGAGTACGCCATCGGTCATACCGCCCGACAACTCTCGTAGCGAGATGGCCGAGGCGCCGGTGACGCTGCCGAGTGTCGTACCACCAATTTTGAAGGTCACGGTTTCGCAACTCGAAGGGCAGCGAAAACTGAATCCTCCGGTGCTGCTAGTCGTACCGGACACCGAGGCCGTCGAGTAGGCGAGGCCCGAGATCGCCAAGTCAGCCCATGCACCGCTCGCGGTCGGATTTTGCACAGCGCCCGAATTGTTCTGTGTTCCGCCGCCGCCACCGCCACCGCAGGCGGCGAGCGCTGCGAGCCACAGCGCGACCCATGAGGCCCGTGGTCGTTGAATCATCGTTTGGAGGAATCGAACGGCTGGCAGGCGAGGGGCGTCACTCGAGTGGCGCCAAGTTGCGCGCGGATCCACACACCCTGTTGCAGGGCGTCGTCGAGGATGAGTGTGGCCTCGCCTGAGACCCAGCGCCGCGTGTCGGCGCGACTGATGAGTCCCGCAAACTTTTCGGTGTTGGTCGACTGCCCGAGATACAGGAGATTGCCGCGGAGCCGCAAGCGCAGCGGCGCTTCTTCGCTGGCCGATTCTAGGTTCGTGTGCGTGACGGTCACGGCGCGCTCGGCCAGACAGACGAGTTCCGGAATTGTTCGCGAGCGGGGGTCCGGATTGGGGACCGGTCGACCGCCTTTGATGACCGGATCGTCTGCGGCGTGGGCCACGACCCCGCCAAGTAGCGCACAAAGTAACAGGGGGCTGATTTTCAAGAGCCAAAAGAGCTTGGATTTTCGATCAGGCATCACTTTCGGTCCCACAAATTTCTGCTCGGACTATACTCCAGACATTCCTAAAGCCAACTCGATCCCGGTCGACTATTTACTCTTATGTTGAGCCCCGTCGGCTTGCCCCCGCAGTTGCCCGCCCCACCGGATCCCGAGCTGGCTCTGGCGATGGACCGCGCGATCAGCGTTCCCGGTGCGGTCGGTGCCGCAGCGCGTTGGGAGGTCGGCTCGGTACTCACGGCAACGGTCCGTTTTCAGAAAGACGAGTTGCTGTTGAAAATCGGCGACCACTTTTTCTCCAGTCGGCCGATCCCCGGAGTTTCTGAGTATTCGCGACTCTCTTTGCAGGTCGCGCGTGATCTGAGTGGCCAATTGTCGCTCGTGCCGTTGTTGCCTCTGGCCGGCAAGGCGATGGCGCGGATCGGTGGTGCACCGACGGCATCGGGAAGAATCACCGGCGATGCCGACACCGCCGAGATCCTGCCGCCCGTGGCATTGCTGCCGTCCACATCCGCACGCGCGCCCACCGTCCGCGCCGTCGGGAGCCCGGTCAGAAATCTCTCGGCGCGACTGCATCTGCCGAGTTCTTTGGCCGGCTGGTTGCTGGGTTCGATGGCGAGTTCTGGTGGCTCCGGCGCGACGAGTGCCGCGGCAGCGGGCGAGGTCTCACCGGCCGGAGCCTCAGTCTCGAGCTGGATGCAGGCACTTGCCTCGACGTTATCGCAGAGCGGGCTTTTCTTTGAGTCGCAACTGCGTGATCGCCGGACGGTGCCGCTCGCCGATCTCAAGCGTCGCTTGCTCGAAATCATTGAAGCGCGACAAGCCGGCGTAAGCTCTAATGAGGCCTGGGCCGCCCTAGATGATCTCGTGGGCTTGCAAAGCGCTGCAACGGCAGCGCACCACTCGGGTGGCACCTGCTATTCGTTTTTAATGCCTATTGCGGAAGGACCTGGTGGCTGGTGGATCACGATGCAACGTGATGCAACGAACGGCCGTATGGATTATTCCGGGGGCGATGGCCGACAAGAAGGCGAGGGGTCGTGGCGGACGCGGCTGGTGGGTATTTCTTTGCCTTTCGGCGACATCGACATTCGTATCGAGCAGATGGGGGTCTTCGGGATCGGCGTGACTGTGCTGACCGACACCGCCGATGAGCGCAGCCGCTGGGAGGAATCGCGCGTGGAACTTGCGCGTCGCTTGCAGGAGGCGGGTCTAGCCTTGTCGCGTTGGACAGTCATTGATCCACAAGTCGATGCGCTACCGCCGACTTCTCCGGGTCAGCTGCACTCGGTGCGTGCGTGAATGGCAGTGGGCAGGATCGGGCGGTCGCTCTTGAGTACGGATCGAATCCCGTACCGCTGATCGTAGCCACGGGTCGCGAGATCCTTGCGCGCGAGATCGTCGCCGAGGCCAATCGGCAAGGTGTACCGGTGATGCACGATTCATTGCTCGCCGCCCGCCTTGCCGATTTGCCAATCGGCGCGGCTATCCCGGAGGATGTTTACCGCGCGGTCGCGGTGGTCCTCTCGTGGGTGTATTGGATGGAGGGGCGGGAGCCCAAAGAGGGTTAGCGCGCCGCGCGCGGGTGCTCAGGCGAGCTCAGCCCGGCGAGTCAGACCAAAATCGCGGCCGCGACCACCGCGATCGTAAAGCTGTAAATCGTCATCGGGTTGCCGCAGGATCGACATGATCTTGCGCTGCGCGGAAACAATACGTGAGAACACCTGATGGTTTCTCGATTGCAGATCCCTGCAGCGATTGATGGACGCACGAACGCGCTCGGCCTTATCGGGGCAGCTGCGTGTTTCGTTGACGCACGACTCGTCGCGGCTCACCCGCTCGAGCAATGCAATTTTCGCGTCCTTTTCTGATTGGATCGCTTCGAGTTCTTCGATGCCGTCGCCGATCAGGCCGTTTTTCCTGCGCAGGATCGCATTCTCGCGCTCGAGAATGTGGCAGATCCTGTGACAAAGGGATTCAAGTTCCTCGAGTCCCTCGGCGCTGCTCGCGTTCATGGGCTAGCCCAAATCTCCAAGTTGCTCTTCGAGTTCGCGGAACTTGCGGGCGACCCGATCTTCATCGATGACAAAACGCCCTTCCGCAATCTCGCGGCGGATCTGCTCGACCTTCTTACGGTCGAACGTCTCGTCATCTGCAAACCCTTGCACAGCCTGCAGCATTTCCTTG
>VGUP01000138.1 GCA_016874175.1 Gammaproteobacteria bacterium
GGGCCGCTGCGACAAACGCGCGAGCGTCATCAGCACCTTGAAAGTTTCGCGCAGGCCGCCCGCCATGGCCGAACCCGACTGCTCTTCGATTTCGCGCGGGATGAGGCAGAGTCTTGGCTCGTTGATGAAAAGCTCGTGCTGCCGCTCGATCGCCAAAATATCATCGTGACGCAAGATCGCCCAGAACGGTCGATAAGGTGCACGATCGACCCAAGCGACGGGCGAGCGCTCACGCAAGCGCGCAAACTCCGCATCGAGTGCTCGCATGTCGCCGTAAAGTTTTGGCGACGTGATATCGGTATCGAGACTGGGACGGTCTCGCGGGGTTACGCTGGCGAGGGCAGCATTGCGGCTCACGCTATCTCGCCCGCTGTGCGCGCCGTGTCTTGCGCCGAAGCGTGTGCGGTGGCGTGCAACGCAGCGAGATATCCAAAAGTCATCCCGGGACCCAAGGTGGCGCCCGCCGCCGGATAGCTCTTGCCCATCACCGAGGCCGAACAATTACCGGTGGCGTAGAGCCCGGGAATCGGTGCCCCGTCCGCATCGAGCGCGCGAGCGTGCTCATCGGTGACGATACCCCCGTTAGTCCCGATGTCGCAGGGCTGGATGGGAATCGCGTAGAACGGCGCCTTGGCAAGTGGCGCAAGACAACTGTTCGGTGTCACCGCAGGATCGCCGTAATAACGATCATAGAGACTCTCGCCGCGGGCGAAATCCTCGTCTTTGCCGCTGATTGCTTGCGCATTGAAACGCTCGATCGTCGCCTGCAGATTGTCAGCGGGTACGCCGATCTGCTGCGCAAGCTCCGTGATCGACGCCGCCGAACGCAGGATGGCGTACATGCTCGGGCGAATGCTGGGATCAAAACTCGGCGGGCCCGGAAAAATCGGTCCGAGCGCGTACTTGCCGCGATAGCGCACATCAAAGATAAACCAGCTGGGGACCGTGCCACCATCACTCGCCCGATAGCCGCGGGCCATCAGCCCGCCGGTCACATGATAAGACGCCGCCTCGTTGCAGAACCTGCGCCCGGCTCCATCGACCATGATGGATCCAGGTAAGGAACGCTCGACAAACATCGGCCGCGCGCGATCTTCATCCGCGAGTTTGTAGCCCGGCGCCCACCACGCCGAATCCAGATTCGCCATTTTCACGCCAAGCTGCATGGCAGCCACCGTTGCCGAGCCCGTATTGAAAGGATTACCGGCCGACCAAGCCGTTGTGGTGGGCCCCGGCAGATGGCGCGCGCGCAACTCCGTATTCCGCTCAAAGCCGCCGGAAGCGAGGATGACGCCGCGACTCGCGTGAATACGCTGCGGCATACCGTTATTAAGCACCTGCGCGCCCACGACCCGACCGTTTTCGACGATGAAACCGGTGAGCTCAGTCGACAACTGCATCGGCACCTTGCGCTTGCGCAAAGACCAGCGCAGCCGCGCAACCAGTGCGCCGCCGCCCGTGAGCCTGCGGTCACGCGAGGTCTTCCAGCGCTGCCGCACGTCGAGGTAATACTTGGCGGCGATCTTCAAAAATATCTGCTTGGCCCCCTTCGATTGCGTGATCAATGGATGCGCCTCGCGCGCGGTCCAGTTGATGCGCCCGAAAGCCGTGGTGCCGACGTGCGGTGGCTGCAGCATCTCGAACTCCCCACCGAGCACATTGCAATCGATGGGTAGCGCCTGGCAGCTGCGAAAACCGGGTCGGCCACCCGGCAACTCCGGATGGTAGTCACAATATTTGGTGAGACTTTCGAACTTGACGTCGGTTTTTTCATCCAGCCAGCGAAACATGCGCGGTGCATGCTCGACAAAAGCACGAATGCGCTGCGGCGAAGAGAAACTCTCGGCAAGCGCTGCGATGTAGCGCTCGGCATCTTCGGCGTTGTCGCTACCGCCTGCCGGGCCGATGAGATGATTGTTCGGAATCCAGATCGTGCCGCCCGAAGTTGCCGAAGTGCCACCAAAAAGATGCCCCTTCTCAATGAGCAAAACTTTGGCGCCCTGATCGACTGCCGTCAGTGCTGCAGTGAGACCACTCGCGCCACTGCCGACGACGAGAACTTCGGTTTGCTGATCAGGCAGAGAGGTCGGTTGCACGCGCGTGACTCCTGAAATGAACTATTCGATCAAGGATTAGCCGATCAAGCGAAGCGAACCGAGGCTCGGCCGAGCTGATCGAGATCGAGTTCGAAGAAATCGCCGGGTCGAGCCGGTTCCAGCGGCACCAAAGAACCGGAGAGTATGATGTCGCCGGCCTCGAGGGTGACGCCGTAGGCACCCAAGGTATTGGCAAGCCAAGCCACAGCGGCAAGCGGCGAGCCCTGCACGGCAGAGCCAAAGCCGCGCGAGAGCGGTGCACCATTTTTGCTGACCCGAACCTCGAGGGCCGCGAGATCGAGCCCCTGCGGCGAGCGGCGCTCGGTGCCCAGCACGAAAAGACCACAGGATGCGTTGTCGGCGACGGTATCGACGATGCGGATATCCCAACGATCGATGCGCGAATCGACGATTTCGAAACAGGCGGCCACGCGCGCCGTCGCCGCGAGGACGTCGGCCTCGGTGACCCCGGGCCCCTTGAGCGAAGCGCCGAGAATCAGCGCGATTTCAGCCTCGGCCCGCGGCTGGATCATGCGCTCGCCGATGACGATGGTGCCGCCGTCATCGACCTGCATCGCATCCGTCAAAAAACCGAAATCCGGTTGATGTACGCCGAGCATGTCCTGTACGGCCTTGCTGGTGACGCCGATCTTCTTGCCGACGATACGCTCGCCCGCTGCAGTACGGCGCGCCAAAAAGCCCAAAGAAATCACATAGGCATCACCGATCTTCAGCCAGGGATGACTCGTGCGCAGCGGCGGCAGCGTACGGCGCTCGCGCCACGCAGCGTGCAACTCCGCGGCAATCTGTGCCAACGCCGCAGCGCGCGCCGCGGCGGAAAGGCCCGAGGAATCAGCCGGCGAGGAAGTGGATGACACGACGATTGAACTCCGCAGCACGCTCGATCATCACCCAATGGCCGACGCGCGAATAAATCACGATTTCGCTGTGCGGGCAGGCAGCCGCCAGCTTGAGGGCGCTCGAGGCCGGACAGAACTGATCCTCGACGCCCCAGAACCCGAGGATGGGTAGCGTGAGTTCCGGCAAACGCGGCGAGAGGTCGGGGATCCGCATCCGACCGAGCACATCTTTGGGCATCAGTTTCAAAATTGCGAAACGCTCGGCTACCAAAGAATCGGTGACATGCTGCGGATCGAAAGCGAGCATCTGCAGGATGCCGCGCAACCACTGCGGATTGATTTCACCACCGACGAAACCCGCGACCATTTTCTGGATACCGGGCATCTTGAAGTAGGTTTCAGTGATCTCGATACCGCCGCAGCCCATCACGATGAGCTTGCGCACCAGACCCGGCCGCGCAAGGCAAATCCCGATCGAGACCGCACCACCCAAAGAATTGCCGACCAGCACGCAATCCCGAATCCCAAGTGAATCGAGCAGCTCCAGCGTCGTCGACACAAAGAGATCGAGGCTGTAGTCGAGGCCCGTGGGCTTCGAGGAATAGCCGAAACCGATCAAGTCGGGAACGATGACGCGGTGTCCAGCGGCGCGCAGCGGCTCGATGTTATGGCGGAAGTTGCTCCAGCCATTGGCTCCCGGGCCACTGCCCTGCAAGAGCACCACGGTCGAGCTACCGCTCTGTCGACTCGCCGGCCCGGTATCGTGGAAGTGTAGCTGATAGCCGCTCGGCAGATGCCGTAGCTCGGCTTGCGGCGGACCGCCTTCAGCCACGGCCGCAGCCGCGATTGCACTCATTGTCATAAGCCCCCCGTCGACCCCCTGACGGAGTCCAACGATAGTGCGTTTTCGCCGGAGCGGCAAACCCGGTTCGTAGAACCAGCCGCCGAAAACGACGGAGAATGCGATTTCCGGACGCCCGAACGTTCAAATGCGTAAAAAACTCATCAGTATTTTACGCATCACGCTTGCAGACCCCCACCCCCCAGCGCTAGCATCGGCATAGGGTCAGACACGCTTCAGCCGCAGACGTCTATTAGGGGGAGATCACCATGGCTACTGCCGCCGCTCACGTTCTCGAGGATCAGATTCCGACACGCGCCGAACTCGTTCGCCGCGGCCGCGCCATGTTGCCCGCGCTCAAAGCGCGCCAGACCGAGGCCTACGCCAATCGCCGAATGCCTGCTGAGACCGTGCGCGAAATGGTCGAGGCCGGTTTCTTCCGCATCCTGCAGCCGAAGCGCTACGGCGGCTACGAGATGGATCCACAGGTTTTCTTTGATGTGCAGATGACGCTGGCCGAGGCCTGCATGTCCACGGCTTGGGTACTCGGCGTGGTCGGCTGTCATCCCTATCAGCTCGCGCTGTTCGATGATCGGGCCCAAGCCGAAGTGTGGGGCTCGAATGCCGACACCCTCGTCAGCTCGTCTTACCAGCCGGTCGGCAAGGTCGAGGTCGTCGAGGGCGGCTTCCGACTCTCGGGCCGCTGGGGTTTCTCCAGCGGCAGCGAATATTGCGATTGGATCCTGCTTGGCTCACTGATCCTCAGCAAGGACGGGCCGCCCGAGATGCGCACCTTCTTGTTGCCGCGTAAGGACTACAAGATTCTCGATAACTGGCACACCTTCGGCATGCAGGCCACGGGCAGTCAGGACATCGTGGTCGAAAACGCCTTCATTCCCGAGTACCGGACGCACAAAGCCGTTGACGGTTTCATGTGCAAAAACCCGGGGCAGGCGGTCAATACCGGCCCGCTCTACAAATTGCCTTGGGCGCAGGTATTCGTACGTTCCGTGTCGACGGCGAGCATCGGTGCCGTGCAGGGCGCGCTCGACGCCTTCGTCGATATCGGCAAGAAGCGCGTGTCGACCAACACGGGCAAGGCCACCAAACAAGATACGAGCGCGATCCTTGCCGCGGCGCGTACGCAGTCGGCCGTAGACGAGATGAAGACCCTGCTCTATCGCAATTTTGACGAGATGATGGCGACGGTACGGGCGGGTGGCGAGCTCACCATGGAACAGCGCGTCCGTTATCGCTATCAGTCCTCGCAAATTGGTCGCCGCTGCGCCGATCTCATCGACGAGCTGATGCCGCTGCTCGGCGGCCGCGCGATCTACACCGACAGCCCGATCATTCGTTACTGGCTCGACGCCAACGCAGCACGTGCGCACGTCGCGAACGATCCGAACCTGATCGGCTCAACGCTCGGCGGCATGTACATGGGCGAGCAGCCCCAAGATTTCTTCGTCTGACGCCATGGCCAAGACCGCGGACTACAACATAGGGCCGCACACCTTTCCGCGCGGCTGGTTCATGATCGGCATCTCGAGCGACGTGACCGACCAGCCGCAGGGCGTGCGCTATTTCGGGCACGATTTCGCGCTCTATCGCGGAAAAAAAAGCGGCAAGGTAATCCTGCTCGACG
>VGUP01000139.1 GCA_016874175.1 Gammaproteobacteria bacterium
GACGGTGGCTGTCGGTGAAACCGCTTCGCTCGCCGAATCTTTGGTGCGCGTCCTTGATGACTCGGGGCAGGCGCTCGGCCCGTGGAACCCGAAACTCGACACCGAACAACTTTTGAAGGGTCTGCGGTTGATGCTGCTCACGCGGCTCTTTGATGAGCGCATGCAACGCACACAGCGGCAGGGTCGAATCACCTTCTACGTTCGTTCGCTCGGAGAAGAAGCCGTTTCCGTTGCAGCGGCCATGGCGTTGAGCGATCGCGACATGTTGTTCCCGTCGTATCGCAATCAGGGTCTGCATGTGGCCCGCGGCATGTCGCTCGTCGATCTCATGTGTCAGCTGCTTTCGAATTCGCGTGACATGTGTCTCGGTCGCCAGTTGCCGGTCATGTACCACTCGGTGCCCCGTCGACTGTTCTCGATCTCTGGCAACCTCGCGACCCAGTTTCCGCAGGCCGTGGGTTGGGCGATGGCGGCGGCGATCAAGGGCGAGTCGGATATCGCGGCGGCCTGGACTGGCGAGGGCAGTACGGCCACCGCCGATTTTCATCATGCGCTTACCTTCGCCAAAGTGTATCGGGCGCGGGCGATCCTCAATGTGGTCAACAACCAGTGGGCGATCTCCACCTTCCAGGGTTATGCCGGCGGCGAGCAAAGATCATTTGCAGCGCGCGGCCCCGGAATCGGTCTTGCCGGTTTACGCGTCGATGGCAATGATTTTTTGGCGGTGCATGCCGCGACAGCATGGGCCGCAGAACGCGCGCGCGCCGGGTATGGCGCGACGGTGCTCGAGCTTGTGACCTACCGCGCCGGGGCGCATTCAACGAGCGATGATCCGGCTCGCTATCGATCACGCGAGGAGGTCGAGCAATGGCCACTTGGCGATCCCATCGATCGACTCGCTCAGCATCTCGAGCGCGAGGGTGCGTGGGATGCAGCGCGACACGCCGCGCTCGCCGCTGAACTCGAACAAGAAGTCGCTGCGGCATGGCGCGAAGCCATCTCCCACGGCACGCTTACTGAAGGTCCGAAGCTCGATCCAGCGTTGATGTTCGAAGATGTGTTCAAAGAACTGCCCGCGCACTTGCGCGAGCAGCGCGACGAGTTGCTCGCCGAAATTTCGGCCCCGGAGTAAGCCCCATGCCCTCCATGAACATGGTGCAAGCCCTCAATTCGGCGATGGACGTCATGTTGCAGCGCGACCCACGGGTAGTTGTGCTTGGCGAGGATGTCGGCTACTTTGGTGGGGTCTTTCGGGTCACCGATGGCCTGCAAAAGAAACATGGTGCACATCGCGTGCTTGATACGCCGATCGCCGAGGGTGGCATTGTCGGCACCTCAGTCGGCATGTGTGCGAACGGCCTGCGCCCTGTCGCCGAGATTCAGTTCGCCGACTACATCTATCCCGCCTACGATCAGATCGTGAGCGAGGTCGCGCGTTTGCGATATCGCAGCGCTGCGGCGTTCACGGCACCGCTCACCATCCGCACACCTTGCGGTGGTGGTATTCGCGGTGGCCAGACCCATTCGCAGAGCCCGGAAGGTGTTTTTGCGCATATCAGCGGTATCAAAACCGTGATGCCCTGCAATCCGTACGATGCCAAGGGCATGCTGATTTCTGCCATCGAGGACGACGATCCGGTCATATTCTTTGAGCCGAAGCGAATCTACAACGGTCCCTTCGATGGCGAGCCCGACAAGCCTGCCGAATCCTGGGCCGGCCATCCGCTCGCCGAAGTCCCCGAGGGGTATTACACGGTCCCGCTCGGGCAGGCGGCGATCACGCGCTCGGGCAGTGCGCTCAGCGTGATCACCTACGGCACCATGGTCCATGTGTGTCTCGCCGCCGTGCAGGCCCTTGGACTCGATGCCGAGGTCGTCGATGTGCGCAGCATGATGCCGCTCGACATCGAGACGATCGCTACCTCGGTCAGCAAAACCGGCCGTTGTCTCGTCGTCCATGAGGCGACCCGCTTCGGCGGTTTTGGTGCCGAGTTGTCGGCGTCGATCCAGGAGCGCTGCTTCTGGCATCTCGAGGCACCTGTCATGCGTGTCGCCGGGTGGGATACACCTTATCCGCACGCTTTCGAGTGGGAGTATTTTCCGGGCAAGCGTCGGGTGATGAATGCGCTGCGCAACTTGATCGGGGAGGCTACGTGAAGCCGTACATCATGCGATTGCCTGATCTCGGCGAGGGCACGGTGTCATCCGAGGTAATTGCCTGGAAAGTCACAGCGGGTGATCACATCAAAGAAGACGCACCGCTCGTCGAGATGTCGACCGAAAAGACCGTAGTCGAAGTTCTCTCGCCCGTGTCAGGTCGGGTGATATCTTTGAATGGTCAACCGGGCGAGGTGATCGCCGTAGGCGCGGAGCTTGCGGTATTCGAGATCGACGACGCTGCGAGCCCCGGCCCAAGCCCAAGTGCAAGCGCAACGTCCACGGACACGCGCAGCGCGCCGCCGGCGCAACCAACAACGGGCGCGTCCACTCCAATAATTACTGCAAAGGACGGGCGGGTGATGGCTTCGCCCGCAACTCGCCGACGCGCCTTCGAGGCGGGCATCGATCTGTCGAATCTGCGCGGGTCGGGTCCCCAGGGCCGCATTGTCGCCCTCGACATCGAGCGCGCGCGTGCTGCTGGACCAGGAATCACGGAGATACCGGTGATCGGTGTGCGTCGCTTGATCGCGCAGCGCATGGCCGAGGCCAAGCGCGTAGCGCCGCATTTTGCCTATGTGGAAGAAGTCGATGTCACCGAGCTCGAGGCCTTGCGCGAGTGCCTCAATGCAACCGCAGGAGGGGGCGCGACGCGAGCGTCCGCAGCGCCATCGTTGACTTATCTGCCGTTCGTCGTGGCCGCACTGGCGCAGGTATTACGCGAGTTTCCGCAGTGCAACGCGTACTACGACGAGAAGCGCAATGTCATTCTGCGATTTTCTGCAGTACACGCCGGTATCGCGACCCAGACCCCAGATGGTCTGAAGGTGCCGGTGGTGCGCGATGTCGCGAGTCACGATCTGCAGAGTCTTGCTGCAGAAATCCGCCGCGTGAGCGATACCGCGCGCAGCGGTCGCGCCAAGCGCGATGAGCTCGCGGGCTCGACCATCACGGTCACCAGCCTCGGCAAGCTCGGCGGCATTGTCTCGACGCCCATCCTCAACTTGCCGGAGGTGGCAATCATCGGCATCAACAAGGCGGTCGAGCGTGTGGTGGTGCGCGATGGCGCAATGACGATCCGTCGGATGATGAATCTGTCGTCGTCCTTCGATCACCGTTTCGTCGACGGCTACGACGCTGCAGCGATGATCCAGGCACTCAAAGAAAAACTGGAGCACCCGGTAGATATCTTCGGGTAGCCGCTCACGGCTTGTAGAGTAAGCCTACGCCGGACGCGGCGCGCGCGACTCGAGCATCAAGCGAGGCGAGCGGCAGTGCGAGTCGAATCGCGAGTTCAAGATATGCCGCATCGTACGCGGAAAGTGCATGAAGTCTTGCGAGGTCAAGAACCGACCCTAGCGCGAGTCTGTTGGTGTCGTGGTCTGTGCGGATGGGTAGCACGCGCAGCATGGCGCGAAACATCTCGAGTCGCGGCGCCTCGATAATGCTTTGCGACTCGCTGCGGGCCACCACGTTCGCAACTTCAAGCAAGCCGATAGCCGGCATATACGCTTCAGCTGCGGGGTTACGCAGGTTGTGTAGCACGGTAAATGCCAGTTCGGCCCCGACGGGGCTCGGCGCACGCAGCAGCCACGTCAGGACAACCGAGGCATCGACAACGATTTTCACTCTCTGCCTTCCTCGATCCATTCTTTGATGGGTACATCCTCGTGCAGGGGGTTACTGCGGCTGAAGGCAAGAAACTGGTCGATCGCTGCTGGAACCTCGTCCGCCGCTCGGTTCTGGGTGGGGACCAGATCAGCAATGGGTCGGCCGCGGCGGGTAATGCGAAAGCGTGCGCCCGCTTCGACTTGTCGGAGGAGTTCCGGTAGTCGGGTCTTGGCGTCGTAGGCCCCGATTTCCGTCCAAACTCGATCTGGTTTCATCAGACCAGTCTATAGACTGGTGTATTATAGGTCAACAGACGGTAGACCCGGTGCTGAGGCATTATTGACACCGTTGATCAACAACCTGCGGAGCAGTCGACGATGACGGGAAACCCCCAGAGCGCGCCCTTTGGCAGCATCCTCAGCGAGACCATGGCGGTCGCCGGGTACCGGGATGGCGCTTGGTCGCCCATGGATCTTTGCAAGACGGCGCCGCTGCAGATCCACCCGGCAGCGCATGTGCTGCATTACGGCAGCGCTTGCTTCGAGGGTTTCAAGGCATATCGACATGCCGACGGTTCGGTCCACGTTTTCCGCATGGCGCGCCACATCGAGCGCATGCGACGCAGTGCGCAGGCCCTGATCCTGCCGGAGCCGGATCCCGCATTGCTGGCCTCAATGGTGAATTCTTTGATCGATCGGGTACGCGCTGATGTACCCGAGGCACCCGGCGCGCTTTATCTCCGGCCGCTGCTCTTTGGCACGATGGCCAATATCGGCGCCGCCGCGACGCCGTCCGATGAAGCCTGCCTCGTGGTGCTCGCGAGTCCTGTGTGGGATTACTTTGCCGGCGGTATTCGCCCGCTCAAAATTTTGGTCGAAGAGCACGCACAGCGCTGCGCGCCGCATCTCGGCATGGTGAAGACCGGTGGCAACTACGCGGCTGCCATGGGTCCGACGCTTGCGGCCCGCAAAGCCTTTGGTATCGATCAAGTGCTGTTCTGTCCGGGCGGCGAGGTACAAGAAACCGGCGCTTCCAATTTTTTGCTGATTCGTCCCGGCCATATTTTGACGCGCAGTCTCGACAGCAGCTTTCTGCATGGCGTGACGCGCGATTCGTTGCTCACCATCGCTCGCGATCTGGGGTTTCGTATCGAGGAGCGCGTATTCAGCGTTGATGAGATGATGGACTGGACGCGAACGGGTGAGGCTGCGCTCTCGGGCACGGCTGCCGTGCTCTCGGGGGTGGGTACCTTGGTGCGCAACGGCAGCGAGCACAAAGTGGCTGATGGCCAGGTCGGCCCCGAGACCCTGCGTCTGCGGGCCGCTTTGGTCGCCGTGCAGCAGGGCCAGGCGCCCGATCCGCATGGCTGGCTGACCCGGGTCTGAGCTGCCTTGACAGTGCAGGGGGCGCCGCCCAAACTTCCGCGCCCCGAAAATCGGCTTGGAAAGGTAGCTCAGCTGGTTAGAGCACGGCACTCATAATGCCGGGGTCGAGGGTTCGAGTCCCTCCCTTTCCACCAAACATCCCTTTATAAAACAATAGGTTACACGATTTCCTGCTGTAATTCTAATGTTTTTCAGTTTGCGTCGAT
>VGUP01000140.1 GCA_016874175.1 Gammaproteobacteria bacterium
CGGAGACGGTGGCGGCGAGTGCCATTCTCGGGCGTATCGGCAGCGCCGCCGAATTGCCTTTAGTTGGCGCAGGGCGCGGCTGATGGAACCCGTGCGTCTGCTGACCGCGGTGGCGGCGCCGATCCTCCGTGCCAATATCGATACCGACATCATCATTCCCTCGCGGGAGATGAAGTCGGTTTCGAAAACCGGCCTCGCTGCGGGCTTGTTCGCAGGCTGGCGCTACACGGCGATCAGCGGTCGCGAACCGAATCCCGAGTTCGTGCTCAATCAGCCCGCGTACGCCGGCACCCGCATCTTGCTGGGGGGTGAAAATTTTGGTTGCGGCTCGAGTCGCGAGCACGCGGTCTGGGCGCTGCATGAGTACGGCATCAGAGCGGTGATCGCGCCGTCGTTCGCGCCGATATTCTTTGGCAACTGCGTACGCAACGGTATCGTGCCCGTGATGCTGCCCGCGGCGCAGATTGCGACGCTGGCCGCCTTTGTGCAAGCGGCGCCGCAAACCCACCGTATCACGGTCGACCTCGAGCGTTGCGAGCTACGGGCCGCGGCGCTGCCGCCGCAGGCGTTTCGTCTCGAAGGCGAGGCGCGCGATATGTTGCTCGAAGGGCTGGACGCCATCGACCTTACCCTGAAAAATCGTGCGGAGATCGAAGATTTTCGCGGGCGCGACCAACAGCTGCGCCCCTGGATTTACCTGGAAACCAACACCCAGTGACTGGCCAACACATCCTGATCAGCGAAGTAGGTCCGCGCGATGGCTTGCAGAGCATCAAGTCGATCATGCCGCTGGCCGCCAAAAAGGCGTGGATTGAGGCCGAGGCGGCCGCCGGCGTGACCGAGATCGAGGTCGGCAGTTTCGTACCCGCCAAGTTGTTGCCGCAACTCGCCAACACCGCCGAGGTCGTGCGTCATGCGCGAACGATTCCGGGCCTGACCGTGGCGGTACTCGTGCCCAACCTCAAGGGGGCCGAAGCAGCAGTTGCCGCGGGAGCGCACAAGATCACGATCCCGCTGTCGGCCTCCGAGACTCACAGCCTGAAAAACGTGCGCCGTACGCATGCGGAAATGCTCGATGAGGTGCGCGGTATCGTCGCTTTGCTGCGCGGCCTGCCGGTGGCCGAGCGCCCCAAATTCGAGGGCGGTTTGTCGACCGCTTTCGGCTGCACCATCGAGGGCGTGGTGCCGGCCGACAAAGTGGTCGCACTCGCTGCAGCCTTGATGCATGCCGGTTGCGATGAAGTTGGGCTCTCGGACACCACGGGCTACGCCAATCCGGCGCAGGTCAAAGATTTGGTGCGTCGAGTACGCGCGGCCGTGGGCGAGCATGCCTTGTCGGGCCTGCATCTGCACAACACGCGCGGGCTCGGTCTGGCCAACGTGCTCGCCGGCCTCGAGGTTGGCATCAGCACGTTTGACAGTTCGCTCGCGGGACTCGGCGGCTGTCCGTTCGCCCCGGGTGCGTCGGGGAACATCGTGACCGAGGACTTGGTCTTCATGCTCGAGGCCATGGGCCTGCAGACCGGCATCAAGCTCGAAAAACTGCTCGCAGTTCGGCGTATCTTGCGCGACGCACTGCGTGGCGAAGAGCTGTATGGTTTTACGCCCGATGCGGGTCTACCGCTCGGCTTCATTCAGGAGTCTGCGTGATGTCTGCTGTGTCCGAGCCTGCAACGCTGCCGCTGCACGGCATCAAAATTATCGAGTTCACGCATATGGTGATGGGGCCGGCGGTCGGTGCGGTGCTCGTCGAGCTTGGCGCCGAAGTCGTACGCATCGAACCGATTGGCGGCGACTCGACCCGTCATCTGCTTGGTTCCGGTGCGGGCTACTTCCCGATGTACAACCGCAACAAACGCAGCATCTGTCTCGATCTTAAAGCGGCCGACGGACTCGCGCTTGCGCGTCGACTGTGTGCCGCGGCCGATGTGGTGGTCGAAAATTTCCGAACCGGAACGATGGATAAATTAGGCCTCGGGTTCGAGGCGCTCGCCGCGGCGAATCCGCGCCTGATTTACTGCTCCGAGAAGGGCTTTCTGTCGGGCCCCTATGAAAAACGCGCGGCGCTCGATGAAGTGACGCAAATGATGGGCGGGCTTGCCTACATGACCGGCCCGCCGGGACGGCCGCTGCGCGCCGGCACCTCCGTCATCGATGTAACCGGCGGCATGTTCGGCGCGATCGCCGTGCTTGCTGCACTGCAGCAGCGTCAGGTTACTGGCCGTGGGCAAAAGGTCAGCAGTGCGCTGTTCGAGACCACGGTATATCTCGTTGGCCAGCACATGGCGCAGATGGCGGTGACCGGTCAGCCTGCCAAGCCCATGCCCGTGCGTATCTCGGCTTGGGCGATCTACGACGTTTTCGAGACGCGCGATGGCGAGCACGTATTCGTCGGTATCGTCTCCGACGGCCTCTGGCAGAAATTCTGCGAGGCGTTTTCTTTGGCAGCATTGGCAGCCGATCAAAGCCTGAAGACCAATTCACAGCGCGTGTTGCAGCGTGAGGCCTTGTTGCCGCGCGTCCGCGAGCTCTTCAAGACCTACAGCAAGGCTGAGCTCGTGCCGATTCTCGAGCTTACCGGTCTGCCGTTTGCACCGATCGGCAAGCCCGAAGACATGTTTGCAGACCCGCACCTCACGGTCAGTGGCGGTCTTGGCGCGACGACACTGCCCGATGGGCGCGAGACGCGCTTGCCCATCCTGCCCATCGAAATGGACGGGCGGCGACCTTCGCAGGGTGGCAAGCTGGCGAAGCCCGGCGAGCACACCGATGAGGTGCTGCGCGCGCTCGGGATGACGCCAGCGGCAATCGACGAATTGCGCCAGCGTCACGTCGTGGCTTGAACTGCGAGGCACCCATGGCCAGCGAATCTTTGGACTTGATCGGAATTGAGGACGAACTGCAGGACGAAGAGCGACTGGTGCGCGACTCGGTCGCGCGCTTCGTCGATGCCGAGGTGCTGCCGATCATCGGTCGCCACTTCGCCGAGCACACGTTCCCGCGGGATTTGATCGCGCCGCTGGCCAGACTGGGCCTGCTGGGCTCGTCCATCGACGGCTATGGCTGCGCAGGTCTCAACGCCGTGTGCTATGGCCTGATTTGTCGCGAACTCGAGCGCGGCGATTCCGCGATGCGCAGCTTCGTGTCGGTACAGAGCTCACTCGTGATGTATCCGATCCGTGCCTATGGCAGTGAAGAGCAGCGCGCGCGCTGGTTGCCGGCACTCGCCAAAGGCGAGGCGATTGGCTGCTTCGGGCTCACCGAGGCACATGGCGGCTCAGATCCTCTCAACATGAATACGACCGCGCGCCGTCGCGGCGGTGATTGGGTGCTCAACGGCTCGAAAATGTGGATCACCAACGCGCCCTTGGCCGATGTGGCCGTGGTCTGGGCGCTGACCGAGGAGGGCGTGCGCGGGTTCCTGCTCGAAAAGGGTATGCCCGGGTTCGCGGTGCAGGAGATCGAGCGCAAGTTTTCTTTGCGCGCCTCGGCGACAGGTGCGCTTTTCTTTGACGATGTAGTGGTCCCCGACGCCAGCATGTTGTCGGGCTCTGCAGTCGGCCTGAAGGCGCCGCTGTCATGTTTGACGCAGGCAAGATTCGGCATTTCTTGGGGTGTGCTCGGGGCGGCGCAAGCGTGCGTGGATGAGGCGCTGCGCCACACCAAAGAACGGGTGCTCTTTGGTCGCCCGCTCGCTGCCACGCAGGCGGTGCAGATCCGACTCGCCGAGATGGCGCGCAAGATCGCGGTCGGTGAATCGCTCGCGCTGCATCTCGCGCGCCGCAAAGATAAAGGCATTTTGACCCCGGCACAGGTGTCGCTCGCAAAATGGAATAACTGCCGCAGCGCCATCGAAGTAGCGCGTGAGGCCCGCGATCTTCTGGGTGGCGCGGGGATCCTCGCCGAGTACGCCCCCATTCGCCACGCGCTCAACCTCGAAAGTGTGATCACCTATGAAGGCACCGAGACGGTTCATCAGTTGTCTGTCGGCCGCGCATTGACGGGGTTCAACGCGTTCTAGAGTTAGGCCAGCATCCGCCATAGATCTGCTGGTCGGGCGATCGTTGCGGTCGCCGGTACCAAAGGCTGCCCTTCGCTAGTTTGGCAGGCCTTCAACGTCGAACGGCAGTGTGGCTGCGAGCCCGTTCTCGACAAGAGAGCCCTTTGTCCGAGTGTGTTTTGTGTAAAACTGACGTTGCTTTTAAAACGTAATGTTATATCATAGCAAGTCTGTGAATCACGTGCTAAGCATGCCTTCGAGGCGTCGATGAATCAAAGGCGACTGCCCGTTTATCTGTTGTGCTCGCACTTTAACGTCGTACCGACTGTGAGCGCTTCAACAGGTGGGGTGACGAGACCCTATTGCGGGGTTCCGCGTGAAGCCGATGGTGAGTGGTCGCTGGCCTGGTTTCGGCAAGCCCGCCGCGAGAGTTACCCCGCATGAGCGGCGAGCCCGTGCTGACGGTGTGCGTCACCTGTACCGCTTCGCGATCGCCAGCCAAGCGTGCGGACTTGCGCGACGGCGCCGCTCTGTATAGCGAAGTCCGCCGCGCTGCCCCGGCCCATCTGCGCCTTCGGCCTGTGCGATGTATGAGCGCTTGCACGCGGCCCTGCACCGTCGCGATGTCTGGATCGGATCGATTCACGCTGCTCTTCGGCGGTCTCGATCCGCTGACGGCGACAGACGACATACTCGTTTGCTTCGACCGCTACCGCGCCACCCGTGACGGATTCCTCCGCCGAGAGGAGCGTCCGTCAGCTTTGCAGAGAGGTATTATTGCGCGTATCCCTCCACCGGCTTGGTTCCACGCAGCAGGGGAGGTTCCGTGACGCCAGATCGGATCGACGCTTTCATTGACGCTGCGCTGGCGAACTGGCGTATGAGTTGGAGCATTGGGACGTTCGGTGCCATCGCCGAATTCCACCGTGACTCCGACGAGGCTGTGACAATAATCTCCTCGTCCGATGCTTTTGGATGCGTCTCAACGCGTGGAGGCGTACGGTTTACGCGCCTTTTGCCTCTCGTGCCAATCGCCTTCGAAACCGCGAGCGCGCAGCCGGGCCGATGGGGCGGCACCGTGGCCCTCTGCATGCCGTCAGATCGATGTGATCTCGCCGCAAAGCAGGTGATCACCGCGCTCGGCCCGGACCGCGAGGCCCTGCGCGCAAGCGACGCAGGAGCACAATTATTCGACATGGGGGTCGGCATGGCGCATGTGCGCGCCTGTATCCGTACCCGCGATCCAGAGCTGATCGC
>VGUP01000141.1 GCA_016874175.1 Gammaproteobacteria bacterium
TATGCCCGTGCTGCGCTCTATGTGACCGCCGCGGTGTTGGTGGCTGCGCTCTGGGTGCGTCGCGATGTTGATCGACTCGATTTGGTTGCCGCGCTGAAATCACGCGAATGACGACCCACGCTCTCCTGCGTTCTCTGCTCAATGCGCTGCGCTCGCGCTGGTACTACTTTGGGGGTGCTCTCGTGGTACTCGCGCTGCTGGTGGTCGCGTTGTTGCCGCCTGCGATTGACGTCGAGATCGCCATTGTTGATCGCGGCGATGTGCGCGCCACCATCGTCGATGAAGGCCGCACGCGCATGCGCGAGGTTTATGTGGTGAGTGCACCCGTGGCCGGTCACTTGTTGCGGGTGGCGGTCGAGCCGGGCGATATCGTTGAGCGCAACGACGGCCTCGCGCGCATGACGCGTGGGGTCACGGGTTTTCTAGACCCTCGCGGCGACGCCGAAGCCCGCGCGGTCGTCGGGGCGACCGAGGCGCGTTTGCGAGCGGCCGCGGCGGAGCGTGAACTCGCCGCAATCGAAGACACTCGCGCACAAAAACTTGCAGCGTCCAAACTCATTGCCGAGTCGGTCCGTGACACCGCGATGGCGCGGCTGCGGGCTGCGATCGCGAGCGAGGCCGCGGCGGCGGCGGAGCTTCGTCGCGCACGCAGCGCCTTGCTTGATGCGGGGCTCGATGCGGGGCTGCAGACCGGGGACCAAAGATCTGCCTCGCAGATTACTTTGCGTGCGCCGGTCGCCGGCACGGTGCTCGCCGTTCCGCAAAAGAGCGAGGCCAGCGTGGTCGCTGGCACCCCCGTGGTGGTGCTCGGTGACCCGGCGCGAATCGACGTCGTGGCCGAATTTCTCTCGCAAGACGCCGTGCGCGTGCAGCCCGGCGATCGCGCCTACATCGAAAACTGGGGTGAGCGCGGACTCAGCCGCGGGCCGGTAAGCGCGCGTGTCGAACGCGTGGAGCCGGTCGCCCGTACCAAGGTGTCAGCGCTCGGTATCGAAGAGCAGCGGTCCCGAATTATCTTTGAATTCACCGAGCCTATCCCCGCGCCGCTGCGAGCCCATGATTACCGCGTGGATGCCCGGATCGTCACCACCGAGGTCAAGGCTACGGTGCGGGTGCCGCTGGGGGCGCTGTGGCGGCAGGGCGAGGGTTGGCAGGTGTTTGTCGTCGAGCAAGGCCGCGCCCGGCTCCGTCCCGTCACCCTGGGCCCGCAGGATGAAAGCTACCGAGTCATCGCCGCGGGCCTCCAGCCCGGCGAACGGGTCGTGGTGTTTCCGACGGTGGCCATTACGGATGGCATTCGGGTGCGCGAAATCCCACGCTGAGTCTGAGTTGGGCGGTCGATGTAACTTGACTGTCAACCCTCTCATACATATCCTCGGCCCGATTTCGTAGGAGAAACCAACTTGAAAACACACGCGTCTATTCGCAGAACCGTCGCGCACATCATTTCCGGCTCTGTCGCGCTCGCGGGCGCACAAGTCACGACGGCACAACAAGGGGCTTCTGCCCTCGAAGAAGTCGTCGTCACCGGTACGCGCATCTCGCGACCTGACCTCGTCTCCAACAGCCCGATTTCAACGGTAACGGCCGAACAGCTCACGCAGCTCAACGTTATCAACCTCGAAAGCCAGCTCCGTACGCTGCCGCAGTTCCTGCCCGGCGCGACCGAGTACATCAATAACGGCAACCCCGGTGCCGCCACCATTAACCTGCGTGGCCTCGGCTCCAACCGTACCCTCGTGCTGATGGACGGCAAGCGACTGCCGCCGTTCGGCACCAGCGGTGCCGTCGACATCAACCTCATCCCCTCGGCCATCGTCGAACGCGTGGACGTGGTCACCGGCGGTGCCTCGGCGGTGTACGGTTCCGACGCCGTGTCGGGCGTGGTTAACTTCATCACCAAAAAAGACTTCAGTGGTTTGCAAGTTGACGTCAACACCTCGCAATACGGCGAGGGTGACGGCCTGGTGCAAAACGCGGCCATTACCACGGGCGGCAAGTTCGCTGACGACCGTGGCTCGGCGATCATCTCGTTCGGTTACACCAAGCGCGATGAAGTGCTGCAGGGCGACCGCCCGTACTCGAACTACAACCTGAACGCCGCGGACGGCTATCGCTACGCCGGCACCTGGTACGAATACGCCTCTGATATTTTTGATGCGAGTCGTCGCGGCGGTTCGAGCAACGCCGGTGCTACTCGTGCCTCGGTCCGCAGCGCGACGGGCGGTTTCTCGACCCGTTACTTCACCCCGGACGGCCAGCTGGTCTCGAGCGCAGCGCTAGGTCAGTATCGTGGTAACTCGTCGTTCAACTACAACCCGTACAACTATTTCCAGGTTCCGCAGGAGCGATGGTCGGCCTATGGCTCGGTCAATTTTGCGCTGTCCGATAACCTCGAGGTGTATGGTCGCTTGTTCGCCGTCAACTCTGACGTGCCGACGCAGCTTGCTTCTTCGGCATTTTTCGGCGGTTCGACGGGCACCTTCGAGATCAACCTCGACAACCCCTTCCTCTCGGCCGCGCAACGCACCGCGCTGATCACGGCCTACAACAACGAAGCCGATTTCCCGTATCCGGGCACCACGGCGCACGGCGTCTACAACCCGAATGCGGCGGCGGGTACCCAGCGTGTCCGAGTGACGGGACTGCGTCGCCGTCTGATCGAGCTTGGACCTCGTGTTGGTGTTTCTGAGGGCAAGACCGTGCAGATGACCGCGGGTATGCGCGGCAATCTGGGCGAGACCGGCTGGAACTGGGACGCGTCGGCGCAGTTTGGTCGCGTCTCGCGACTCGATGGTCTCGAGAACGATGTCAGCATCGATCGCGCTCGCAAGGCGATCCTGGCCATCCAGACGCCGACCGGCATCAAGTGTATTGCGGGCGGCGACTGCGTGCCAATCAATCTCTTTAGCGGTAATGGTCAGCCCTATCGCGACACGGGCGTGCCGATGACGGGCGCGGCTTCGCCGGCGGCACTCGATTACGTCCGCGCGAACTACTACTCGACGCAGGTCAGCGAGCATCACTCAGCGTCGGTCAGCATGTCCGGCAATATTGATGCCATCAAGTTCGGCGAAGATCCGCTGGGCTTGGCCTTCGGCGCTGACTGGAATGAGTTCACCTCGGCATTTCGCCCCGATGATCTCACCCAGTACGGCGGTGCAATGGGTCAGGGTGGCACGGCGCCGCCGCTGTCAGGTCGTGTCGATTCGACCGAATTGTTTGCCGAGGCCTATCTGCCGATCGCTTCGGGTAAGCCAGGAATCGAGAGCTTGGCCTTGGAAGCGGGCGCGCGCCTCTCCGAGACCAACCTCGTGGGCTCCTTTGAAACTTGGAAGTTGGGCTTGGAATACTCGCCGGTGCCCGGCTATCGCTTCCGCGCGATGGCACAGCGCGCGGTACGTGCGCCAAATATAGGCGAGCAGTTTGCTCCGGCCTCGTTCGGTCTGGTCGAAGTCCGGTCCGACCCCTGTTCGGGTTCGAACCCGGTCAGCAATCCGACTCTACGCGCCAAGTGCTTGGCGCAGGGTGCGCCTGCGTCACAGATCGGCTCCATCCGGCCGCCCGCGGCGCAACAGGCCGCGAGCATTGGTGGTGGCGCGGTCGCCCTCGGTGTGAAGCTCGATCCCGAAGAGGCGGATACCTTTACCATTGGTCTGCAGATGAATCCGGAATCGATCCCTGGCCTCTCGGCCTCGGTCGACTACTACGACATCAAGATCAATGGTGGTATCGGTTCTTACGGCGCGCAGGAAATTCTCGATAACTGCTTCGTCAATAACCTTGCTTCGTTCTGCAGCCTAATCGTGCGCAACCCGATCGGTGAACTCGAGGGTGACGGCTTCGGTATCATTCAAGATGTCCGTAACCTCTCCGAGTTGACCGCGAAGGGTATCGACTACTCGATCGGCTACAGCACCGAGCTTGGCGAGTACAAAGTGTCGCTGGGACTTTCCGGTTCACACACGCTGGAGAGCGACTTCACCTCGAGCCCGGGCGCTCCAGTCATTGAATGCACGGGTGTCTACGGCGATACCTGCGGCAATCCGACTCCGACCGATCGTGCCACCCTCTCGGTAGGTGTGACGTGGCGCTCGCTGTCGGCGACGGCCTTTGTTCGGCACATCTCTTCGGTGGACGTGCAGGCGCGCAAGGACGATCCCGATCAGAAGGGTCGCAGCATCTACCTGATCGAAAACATCCCCGCCTACAACTACCTCGACTTGTCGCTGACCTGGAAGTGGAACGACCAGCTCCGCGTCACCCTCGCCGGGCAGAACCTGCTCGACAAGGAAGTCACGGTGGTTGGCAACATCCCGGGAGCCAATACGGCGCCGAACGCATACGTCGATTCGTATGACCCGCTCGGACCGCGTTACAGCCTCGGTGTGTCGTACAAGTTCTGATCACTCGTACGTCATTCAAGCCCTGACCAACTGGGGTGTCGCGCAAGCGGCACCCCAGTTTTTATTTGGCGATCATTTATTTCGCGATCAATGAATACCGAACAGGATCTGCTGCGCGCTGCGCGCGACGCCGAGGCCGCGGGCGATGCCACCGCCGCTCGCGTGACCTATGAACGGCTACTCGAGATCAATGCGCGCCACGATCGCGCGCTGACGGCGCTGGCGAGGCTCGAACTCGCCTCGGGCAAAGCCGAGCCGGCGCTGGTCTGGCTTGAGCGGATGACGCCTGCTGAGCTTGAACCTGCGGTATTGACCGATCTTTTTTTGCTCAAGGCAGCCGCCTTGCGCATGCTGCGGCGCCACGATGAGGAAGTGATCGCTTTGCAGTCGGCGCTGACCGTCGACCCTTACTGCTGGCCGGCGCTGCTGCAAAAAGCCGAGCTCTTTGAGCGACAGGGTAAACCCAAGGCGGCCGCTCAGCTCTATCGAGACGTACTCAAAATTTCGCCTCCGCCCGAGTATCGGCCCGAGGCCTTCAACAAACCGCTGGCCCGCGCCGATCAAATGGTCGCGATGTATGCCGAGGCGCTCGAGATGACGCTGCTGCAGGCGCTCGACGGTTTGCCCGGACTCTCGCAGCGCTGGCGCGAGTCGGTATCGATCATGGCCGGACGTTCGAAGCCCTATGTGTCGGTGAGTAACCAGCTCGCCGTGCCGCGCCTGCCGGCGCAGCCGTTCTTTCGGCGCGAGATGTTCGATTGGGTACCTGAACTCGAGAGGCGCACGCCGGCGATTCGCGCTGAAATGATCGCTGCGATGAGCGAAGTG
>VGUP01000142.1 GCA_016874175.1 Gammaproteobacteria bacterium
CAGATACACGCCCATGATCAAATTGACGCCAGGTCCTTTGGTGCCGAAGTAGATCGTGTAGAGCCAGAACTGGTAGCAGAACCAGGTGACGAACAGGACCTCCATCGCCGTGATGCGCGCGAAGCTGCGCTGATTATCGGGCGTCGGCATACCGGGCGAGAAACGCAGATTGCGGTGGAATAAGCGCATGAAGTTGCACTTGGTCTGCAAATTGAACACGCCATAGAGCAGCAACATCGCAAACATGATGGTGATCGTTGCCTGCAGCATGTTGGCCTGCGGCGCAGCCGCATAGCCGCCGACCTCGACCGGAAACGCCGGTACCGAATAGAGTTCGGCAAAGAATTTGAACGAATACTCGAACCAGCCGATCCAGATCAGCCAACCACCGAGCATGCCCATCCAGGTCGCCTTGAGCTCATCCTGCTTGAGGCCGCGCCAGACGATCGCGAAACCGATGATGCCGACCACGAGCGCCACCGCATAAACCTGCGCGCCGAAGCCCGATTCCATGACTTTGTAGATGGTGTGCCCCAGCGGCTGCGTCAAAAAACCGATCAGCAAGCCGAGCAAACCCACCACCGGCTTGCGATAGATCAACTGCGACATGCGTAGCCCCCATCTTTTTTAGTTCAGCGCGACCGCCTTGCCCTCGCGTCGCGGATCGGCTGCGCCTGCCAACCGGCCGTCCGCCATCACGCGCACCGCATGCAGACCCGAGACCTCGCCCTGATTACGTCCAGTGCGAAAGACATGACCCATGCCGGCCAAAGTTTCGAGCATTTGCGGATCGGCTCGAGAAGTTTCTGCCTCGATCGGTCCACGCGCAATCAGGTTGGGGAGTTCCACCGCCTGCTGGGGCGACAGATTCCAGTCGAGCATGCCGATGATCGCCTTGCTGACGTAAGCAATGATCGAATTGCCGCCGGGCGAACCGACGGCGAGTTTGAACTTGCCGTCGCGAAACACCAGCGTCGGCGACATCGAGGATCGCGGTTTTTTACCAGGAGCGACCGCATTGGCGATCGCCGCACCCGCATCATCCACCGGTCTGAAACTGAAGTCGGTGAGCTGATTGTTGAGAAAGAAACCACCTGCCATACGCCGCGAACCAAACAAGCCCTCGACGGTGGTAGTCATCGAGACCACATTGCCACGACCGTCCACCACCACGAAGTGGCTGGTGCCGGTACCGTTGCCGGTGGCGTCGCGCCCGCGCGGCTTGGCGCCCGGCGGACTGCCCGGTTCGACTGTGCGCATCGCCCGATCCGCTTCGATCAAACGAGCCCGCGAACGCAAATAATCTTTGTCGATGAGCCCGGCAAGCGGCACTTGCGTGTAACGATCATCGGCGACATAGGTATCGCGGTCTGCATAGGCCAGCCGCTGTGCCTCGATGAAGTGATGCCACCCCGCGGCCGTGTTGCCCATGGCAGCGAGATCAAAGTTTTCGACGGTACCGAGCACGGACAGAATGGCAATTCCGCCGGATGATGGCGGACGCATGCCGCAGACCAGATACACCCGATAACCGCCACAGACGGGCTCGAGCCGGTTCGGTCGATAGGCGCGCAAATCTTCGAGCGAGAGCGTGCCCGGCGTCGGCTCACGACGCACGGCAGCCACGATCTCTTCGGCAAGCGGCCCCTCGCGAAAGGCGGCCGCACCGCGCGCCACGATCAGGCGCACGGTCGACGCATAGCGCGGGTTGACGAGCCTGCTGCCCACCGCAAGGGGCGTCTTGCCGTCGGTGGTCAAATACGCCGCCGCCTCGGGCGGCAGCCCACCGCGCGTCACGGCTGCGGTGATCATTTCATTGAGTCGCGGCGAAACGGTGAACCCTTGCTCGGCCAGACGCTCTGCCGCTCGCCACGGCTGACCCCAAGGCAGTCGACCATGCTCGCGGTGCGCCATCTCGAGCATCGCTACGGCGCCCGGTACGCCGATCGAGCGGCCCGAGCGTACCGCATCGATGAAGCCCATGGGACGGCCGTCGGGGTTCAGGAACAGGTCGGGCGTCGCGCCCTGCGGTGCGACCTCGCGACCGTCGTAAGTGATGACATCGCCGGTCGCGGCCTCGTAATGCACCATGAACGCCCCGCCGCCGAGACCTGATGACTGCGGCTCAACCAAACCGAGCACCGCTTGCACGGCAATCGCGGAATCCACAGCGGATCCGCCCGCCTGCAAAACTTCGACGCCTGCATCGACCGCGAGCGGATTGGCGGCGGCCACCATGGCACCCGAGCGCCACACTCCAGCAGGCTTCGCCTCGATCACCGGCGCTGACGCCAGCGGGGGCGGCGAGGAACTGGCTGACCCAGCGCTTGCACAGCCTGCGAGCGCCACCAACGCTGGCAGGGAACACAGCGCGAGACCGCGCCGCAACAACATCGCCCCACGCATCAAAGCAAGGCCTCGATATCCTGCTCCAGGCTCTCCGGTTTGTCGTTCGGCGCATAGCGCTTCACCACCCGACCCTCGCGGTCGATCAAAAATTTGGTGAAGTTCCACTTGATGCCTTCCGTTCCGAGAACGCCCTTGGCCGAGGTTTTGAGATGTTCATACAAGGGATGCGCGCCACTGCCATTGACCTCGACCTTGGCAAACATCGGGAAAGTCACGTCATAGTTGAGCGAACAAAAATTGCGGATCTCTTCCTCGTTGCCCGGCTCCTGATGACCGAATTGGTCGCAGGGAAAACCGAGCACGGCAAAACCGCGGTCTGCATATTTGCGCTGCAGTGACTCGAGCCCCTTGTATTGCGGCGTGAACCCGCACTTGCTCGCCACATTGACGATGAGCAGTGCCTTGCCCTTGAAATCGGCGAGCGCACATTCCTTGCCGTCGATGGCACGCGCGAAAAAATCGTGAACTGTAGCCATGGTATTCTCCTGGAAAAGCGGATCGTAGTCGCAACAATGACTCTCGGCTAGCGCGGAGCCAGTACCCAACGGCTCTGCAATCTGCGGCTGAAACGGGTCGCCCGCTGCGCGTCATCCCGCGGCGGATTTGGCGCGCACGCGACTCAGCAAAATGGCGCCGATGATCGCCAGCACCGCAGAGATCACGAACGGCGCCGCTGGTCCCAGCTTGAAGTACACCGGCCCCGAAAGCGCGGGCCCGACGATGCGTCCCGCACTGCTCGAGGCATTGAACATGCCCATCACCGCACCGCGCGAACGCGCATCGGCTTCGAAGGACACCAGACTCGTGATGACCGGCAAAAACAAACCGTTAGCCAGACCAAACACGCAGATCGCAGCCCACACCATGGCATCGTTCTGTGCGGTAGCAAACAACAGGAGACCCACCGCTACACCGCCGATGGCCATCAAAGAAAGGCGCTTTTCACCAAAGCGCTTGACGAGTGGCCCCACGAGACCCGCTTGCCCGACAGCCGACAACAGCGCGAATACCATGAAGTGCACGCCGATATCGCGTAGCGAATAGTTGAAGAGATCACGACCCCAGAACTGGAACACCGACTGCATCGCCCCGGCCGCGATCGCGACAAAGAGCGAGGACATCACGAGACCAATCAGCACCGGATTCGACAGCATGGCCTTGATCGGCGAGACACCGCTCGCGCCAACCTCGCTACCCGCACCAGCTTCGCTACCCGCACCAGCTTCGCTACCCGCACCAGCTTCGCCACCCGCACCAGCGCCGCCCGCACCAGCTTCGCCGCCAGCACCTGCTGCGCGCTGCGCCTTGGCCTTGCCGATCGGCTTGCGCAATTCTTTGGGCAGGCTCTCCGGCAACAAAAAAATCGTGCCCAGAAAGGCGATCGCGGAGAGCACCGCCGAGGCGATTCCGGGCCAGTGCATGCTCGGGATGCCCCCATCGGTACCCAGCAAACCACCGAGCGGTGGACCCACGGCAAAACCGATGCCGAACGCCGAAGCCACGATCCCGAGACCCTTGGCGCGATTTTGCGGATCCGTCACATCGGTCGCATAGGCAAATGCGGCCGCGAGGTTGCCCGACATGATGCCGCCAAAAGCGCGCGCAACCAGCAAAGATTCGAGCGTCGAGGCCGAGGCGAGCCAGGCAAAAGCGAGAATGGTGCCGCCGGTACTCAGAATCAGGATCGGCTTGCGTCCATAGGCGTCGCTGAAGCGCCCCCAGATGGGCGTGGCGATCAACTGGAAGAGCGAAAACACCCCGGAACCACCGAAGGTTTTCCAGAAATCGGAGGCCCCGAGATTTTCGGCAACGAACGGAAACGGGATGGTGGTGATGCCAAAACCCGCGAGGCTGATGAATACGACCAGCCACAACACACCAAGTCTTTTCATGGATTCCGTCCGCGACAGCCGCTGCCGCGGCCAAGATCGATAGCCGAGATTATCCGCGTTGACCGCCCTCGCCAACGCCGACGAGCGCCACCCTCAACCGCGAGCCGGTCGCAAGACGCCGGCGCACGACGTCAGCATATTGCACTTTACCGCGCCGCAATTCGATCTCATGGGTGGTGTTGCGCGGCCACTCATCGCGATGATGGCTGGTCAAAACCACGGCACCACCAGCCGCAACGAAGCGCTCGATTCGCGCCTGCAGCCACTCGCGAGTCTCGACATCGATGCCCGCGAATACTTCATCGAGTAACAGCAGTCGCGGCCGCAGTGCGAGCGCGCGATCGAGCAGCACGCGCCGCGCCTGACCATAGGACAACGCACGCAACGGCTCAGCGGCTCGCTCGCCAAGCCCCATTTCGTGCAACAGCGCGAGGGCACGTCGTCGTTCGGCGGGGGTCGAGGGCGCATCGAGGCCGATGCTGCTGCGTAGTCCACTGACGATGGTGTCGAGCACGGTTTCGCCGACCGGCGGATTGGACTGCAGATGTGGCGCGACGATGGCGCACCAACGACGAAACTCTGCAAGCGGCACACCGGGCTCGATGCCGCGACGCCGAATGCGCCCACCGAATGCCGGCGGATGATCGCCATAAAGCGCGCGCAACAGCGTGCTCTTGCCCGCGCCATTGCCGCCGTGCACGACCCAGCACTCGCCCCCGCGTACCGCGAACTCTAGCCCCTGCAGTACACGGCGGTAGTCGAGATAGATGTCAGCCTGTTCGCAAGCGACGAGCGTCGCTCGTGTTTTCATTGAGCGCTGCGGGGATGACCCTGACGAAAGCTCACGTCGCGGCTGGCGTCGTTGTCTGCGATCGCGCGCTTCGATCTGTCCGGCGCGCAACAGGCGACCCGCGCAAATCTCGGC
>VGUP01000143.1 GCA_016874175.1 Gammaproteobacteria bacterium
TGAGGTAACCGGAGAGGAAGTTGGACTCGTAGTTGCCATAACCGACGGTAATGTTGCCGTCGGACTCGAACTTCGGACGGGCGGTGCTAATGTTAAGCGCGCCGCCCACCACGTTCTTGCCGAGCAGTACGCCTTGGGGACCGCGGATGACCTCGACCCGCTCGAGGTCATAGAAATCGTAGTTGAGGTCGCCGGTGCGGCCCATGTAGATGCCGTCGATGAAAGTACCCACCGACGGGTCGGCGGACGGCGAATCGAGACGGGTGTTGGTTATGCCGCGGATGTTGAGCTCGACATCAAGCGGCGTGCCCGCGGTGAGCGAGAAGCTCGGCACCGCTGCGGCGAGGTCTGAGGGGGTAAACAGCTTGCCCTCAGCGAGCGCCTCGCCGGAATACGCGCTGATCGCGATCGGGGTAGTTTGCAGCGCCGTCTCACGACGCTGGGCCGTCACCACGATTTCTTCGAGGCCTTGTGAAAAGGAAAAAGGCGATGTGGCCGTCAAAGCCACGGTTACAGCGGCTGCCACAGGCGTCATGCCCGAGCGAATCCAACGGCGATTACGGAGCGTCATACTGTCGTTCCCCATTTGAATTTGACGATTTTGATGCGGGCATCTCGAGCAAGTCGGTGCTGCAGATCACAAAAACCCTCTGCGTTGACTTGCATTCCGGAACCTTTCGACCACAAAGGCTACTCTCCCCCGCCGACCCGGTGCAACCCCTGTTGCGCGCAAACCAAAAAATCGGCGTGGGCCGCCAAGGCATTCGGGAACTCCCGTGGTGGCGATGACGAAGCGCCGTCCAACAGTAGGGACTCCGGTACTGAAGTCATCGGTACGGCATAGCCCTCACCCCACTCGACACTGGAGGCTCGGCGCGCCCAGCCTGCGCCCACGACCCACGTCTGTCCCTGCGAGGTCGCATCAGGGTGAATCAGGCCGGCGAGAAACGGCGCCACGCTCTCGGCAGACATCCGCTCACGCAGCTCGTCGTTCAAATGAGCCTCGGTCATGCGGGTGGCGGCATAAGGGGCGATGGCCGAGACGAGCACTCCTTTTGGAGCCGCCTCGGCGGCGAGGCTGCGCATGAAGGCGATCAGAGCGGCCTTAGATGCGGCATAGGCGGATAGGCCATGCAGTCCGTGCAAGCCCGCACTCGAGACGGATACCACGATACGTCCGGCACCTTGAGCGCGCAGGTGCGGGTAGATCGCGTGGGTGATCGCCACGGTTCCCTCGAAGTTGATCGCAAAGATGCGTCGAAAATCTTCGAGGCTGATCTCGTGAAATGGCGCGTGCTGATCGACACCAGCATTGTTGACGAGCGCATCGAGTCGGCCCCAGGTGTCTAGCGCCGTCTGCAGCATCCGTGCGCCGGCACTCTCGCTGCATACATCGTCGTATTGCGCGATCGCCTCGCCGCCGCTCGAGCGAATGTCTGCAACGACTGCATCCGCACTGGAAGATCGGTTTCGATTATTGACGACGACGCGCCAACCGAGACGCGCAAGGTGCAGCGCATAGGCGCGCCCGAGTCCGGCGCCAGCCCCGGTGACGATGACGACACGACCTTCACATCGAGAGTCCTTGACCATGGGTGCGTTTCCTTGTCAGTCTTGCAATGAAAGTTGCGGGTCATCATACCCGCCGTGAGGGGGCTCACTGTATGAGCGATCTCGATCCGCGCCTAGCGCGCCTTTTCGACAAGGAAGCCATCCGTGAGGTGCTATCCAAATACGCTCGCGGCGTCGACCGCGGCGATGGGCCGCTACTCAAAAGTTGCTACCACCCCGACGCCATCGAAGAGCACGGCGGTCGCTACACCGGCAACGCGCACGAATACGTCGACGGCGCCATCCCACGCATTCGCCTGATGGATTCGATGCAGCATGTGCTGGGTAATACCCACTTTGATTTCGTCACAGATGATCTCGCCTACGTCGAGACCTATCTCGTCACGCTCGCGCGCGTGAACATCAACGGCGAACGCTTTGACACCTTCACGGGCGACCGTCTCATCGACCGCTTCGAGCGACGCCAAGGCGAATGGAAGATCGCCCATCGACGCACGATCTTCGACTGGAACCGAGACACGCCTTCGCGCGAAAGCTGGGTCGGCGGCATGTTCATTCCGGGTCAGCTTGGCATGCGCATGGGTAGCAAGGGAGAGACCGACCCGTCATACGAACGCTTTTGAGGTGACCGCATGACTCGCCCGAACGCGCCGTTCAAAAAGACGTTTTTCCCGTCGGCCGCGATGCGCATCGAGCGCCGCTCCGACGGCTGCATCCTCGTCACGCCCGAGTTACCGCTCGCCACTTACCTCAGCAACCTACCGAAGGTGCTCGAGCAGCGAGCCGCTCGTCATCCGCAGAAAACCTATTTGGCCGAGCGGCGCGGCGGTAAAAACTCGCCCTGGACACACGCGAGCTACGAGGAGATCCACACTCGCTCGCAAGCTTTCGCGGCTTGGTTGCTGGCTCGACACATCGACAAGTCCCGATCGGTCTTGATCTTATCGGGCAACTCCATCGCGCACGCGGTCATCAAATATGGCGCGATGGCAGCGCGTATTCCTGCCTGCCCCGTCAGCGTCAACTACGCGCTGATGGGCGGTGACTATGGTCGGCTCAAGCACGTCATCCAATTGGTGAAGCCGGCGGTCGTTTTCGCCGAGCAAACGACGCTCTATAAAAAAGCCTTGGAGAACGTGGATTTCGGCGACGCGGCGATCATCACCGATAACCCGAGCGAGATCGCGCACACGGTCGGCAGCGGCGGCCTCTTCGCTACGGCAGACGTGCTCGCAACGTCCATTACCGAAGTTGTGAGCAAGTCGATCGAGGCGATCGAGCCAGACGAACCCACGCTCTACATGCTCACCTCCGGCAGCACGAGCCTGCCAAAAGCGGTGATTCAGACACAGCGCATGCTCGCTTCGAACCTCGCCCAAGGCCAACAAGTGCTCGGCGCGACAGCGGGCTGGGACGACGTGATGCTCGACTGGTTGCCGTGGAACCACGTCTCCGGTGCCTACACCAAGATGGGCACACTCACGAGCGGCGGCACGCTCTACATCGACGGCGGTCGCCCCATGCCGGGCGCGTTTGACGAGTCGCTGCAGAACCTCAAAGAAATCGCGCCCAAGTTTTATGTCAACGTTCCCTTTGGCTACGCCATGTTGGCCGATGCCATCGAAAAAGACGACGAGCTACGCCGACGTTTCTTTGGCAACTTGCGTCTAGCCTTGTATGGCGGCGCGGGCCTGCCACAAGCGCTCTACGATCGCTTCCAGCAGCTGGCCGTCGATACCGTCGGCGAGCGCATCTTCTTCACCACCGGCTATGGCGCCACCGAGACCTCATCCGGGTGCATGGCGATCTATTTTCCGACCGAAGAAGTTGGCATCGGCCTGCCGATGCCGGGCCTCACGCTCAAGCTCGTGCCGAATGCGGATCGATATGAAGTACGCCTCAAAGGCCCGATGATCACCCCGGGCTACCTCGGCCTCAGCGACGAGGACAATAGCAAGATCTTCGACGAGGAAGGCTTCTATCGCGCCGGCGATGCTGCGCAACTGCACGATCCAAATGATCTCGGCAAGGGCCTGAAGTTTGCCGGTCGTCTCGCCGAGGAGTTTAAGCTTTCGAGCGGCACTTGGGTGTCGGCGGGGCGGTTGCGTGCGCAGTTGATCGAGGCGCTCTCCCCGCTCGTGTCGGACCTCCTCATCTGCGGCGAAAACCGGGATCATCTGGCGATCCTGGTATGGCCCAAAGGCGCCATCGATGCAACGCTTGAGACCGAGCTTACTGCCCGACTACGCCAGTTCAACAGTGGTCGCGGCGCGAGCGAGCGAATCACGAGCTTCCGCATCCTGCGTGAGCCACCAAGCGTCGATGCCCATGAGGTGTCAGATAAAGGCACCATCAATCAACGCGTCGCGCTACTGCGACGCGCCGCCGATGTCGATCGGCTGTATCAACAACCGGAACTCTAAAACCCATGAATCTCGAAAATTGCGTCGCCCTGGTCACTGGCGGAAATCGTGGCATCGGCGAAGCGTTCGTCCGGGTATTGCTCGCCGAAAAAGGCGCGTCGCGGGTCTACGTCGGCAGTCGCGATCGCAGCTCTGCGGCTCATCTCGAGCGGGAATTTCCAGGGCGATGTGTTGCCATCGAACTTGATGTCACCGATGCAGCCGAGGTTGCGGCCGCCGCCGCTGGCTGCCCCGACGTAAACCTGCTCATCAATAATGCCGGACTGTTCAGTAACAACTTACTAATCGGCGCTAAAAACATGGCGCACGCACGCGAGGAAATGGAAGTGAATTTCTTCGGACCGCTAGCCTTGATTCGTGCGTTCGCAACCACTCTCGCTCGCAACGGCGGTGGCGCGGTGATCAACGTGCTCTCGGCAGCCGCCATCGTCGCCGTGCCGAACATGGGCGCCTACTCGCCTTCCAAGGCGGCTACGCGAATGCTATCGACCTCGGCACGAGCGGAGCTCGCGAGCCAGGGAACTCATGTCGCAGCCCTAATCGTCGGATCCGTCGACACCCGGATGGCAGCGCACGTGCAAGGCGCCAAAGAAAAACCCGAGGATATCGCCCGCGTCGGCCTGCGTGCCGCCGAGCGCAGCATTGACGAACTCGATACCGACCGCATGGCCGTGGACGTGCGCGCTGCCTTGCAGCTTGATCCGAAAGGGCTCGAAAAGCGGATGGCGAAGATGCTGCATGCGACGAGCATCAGCACGGGGCGCTGAAGCGCGCCCCGTCACTGAGATCCGTCAGAACAGCGCTGGCCGATTCATCAGCGCGCTCATGTGTTCGGCGGGTTTTTCGCCAGCCTTAAATCGATCAAAGGATGTGCGGTCGAAATAATCGCGCCACTCGGTAATCTTGCCGTCGCGGAAACGCAGGACACCCGCGTACGGGATAGCCACATTCCTGCCGTCAGGCGCCGTGAAATCGTCGACGCCTTCGGTGAATACGAGATCGCCGCTCTCGGCGTAATGGAAGATTCGCCAGCGCACGACCGGCATGGCCTCCGACAACTTCTCCATGAAGGCCCGCATCACCGTCTTGCCGACGATCGGTGGGCTCGCCACATGTGAGTACCAGACGATGTCGTCGGCACACAGGTCGAGCACCGCAGCCAGATCCTTACGGCGCCAGCTCATGATCAAGATTTTTACGCGCTCAAAGTGAACACTCGTCGTCGCGCT
>VGUP01000144.1 GCA_016874175.1 Gammaproteobacteria bacterium
GGGTAGGCCTGCGCGTGCAGCGGCGAGCGCGACTGTCAATTCCTTCCGTGTGGTCTCGGTAGCATCGTCGCCGAGCCAATTCTTTGCTTGTTGCGGCACGACCATCTCGCCCATGACGACCTGCTGTGCAAGAACCTGCCAGCGCGTCTTTGCGTCAGTCGAGCGTCGCAGACCCGCGCGCAGCCATTGCTCCTGCTCTGCTCCGAGCAGCGTACGTGTTGCCGCACTCAATGGCCCATCGCGAAAATCGACCAGAGCTTGAGTCAAATTTTTGGTGCCCTTCAGCGCGACATTCAGCTCGAGGAGTTCGCTGCGACCCGTGATCCGTGTCTCGGCCTTGAACAGCGTGGCCAAACTGCCGATCTGGTATTCGCGCCAGCGCTCGCCTGATACCGGCATCCATTCGTTGTATACGCGTTCGGCAACCGCCTTGCGGGTCACCCAATCGCCCTCGGTAGCGCTCTGGTGATTTTCTGCGCCGCCCGTCCACGCGTCATTGGCGAGCTCATGGTCGTCCCATTGCGCGATCATCGGATAGAACTGATGCAGTCGCTGTAGATCGGGGTCGAGGCGATAGCAGGCATGGCGAAGGCGGTAATCGGTCAGCGATAGAATTTCGTGTGATGGCTGAATGAGCCGGCCCGGCATCAATTCTTTGAGAGTGGGATAGGTGCCGATCGCGTATTCATAAAGGTAATCGCCGACGTGCACGACGAGATCGAGATCAGCGCGTTCGCAGGCGTGGGCATAGGCATTGAACCAACCAAAGCCGATATTCGAACACGCGAACAGCCCCAGTCCGAATCTTCGAACATCGTCTTGCGGCAGCGTGCGGGTGCGCCCGGTCGTGCTCACCGAACCATCGGGTGCGATGAAGCGATAGAAGTACCAGCGTCCGGGTGCGAGACCCGCAATGACCGTACGCGCCGTGTGATCGCGATCGGGTTCTGCGGTGCATTCACCCCGCGCCACAACGCGGTCGAACATGACATCGCGCGCCACTTCGACACTCAGTCGCACATCACGATCGGCGACGAAGCGGGTCCAGAGCAGTACCGAATCCGCCGTGGGCTCACCGCTCGCGACTCCATGCGTAAAAGCGCGCGCCTGCAGCACCTGGGCCACACCCGGTAGAGCGATCGCGCCGAGTCCGTACATCGCGGCGTGCAATAACTGACGACGATCGATTCGAAGGCTCATGCCGGTTCCCCTCGGGGCGCATTGTCTGTGATGTCAGGAGTCGAGGATACCGCAGACGTACGCGGTAGAATGTGGCGCCTTGATGAATAGCCCTGAACAATTTGTCCTGCTGGTCAACGCGGTAATCCTCGGTTTTGCCTACCTCGTCGTCTATCCGCGTTTTGCTGGCCGTGACCAAACACGCCTCGCCATCAACGACCTGATTGCCAACGGCTGTGCGTTGTTGGTGGTGGGCGTTAGTTATGCGGGCACCGGCCAGCATTTCGATCTGCTGCTCGGCGAGTTCGGCTGGTTCGGCTTCACGCTCGCCACCTTTCTGCTGATGGAGATCCCGCTCTTTCTCTGGTACGCACGTCGGTACCGAATCTTCGATCGCGAAGAGGATGAGGGAGGCTGATCGACAGCTATCAAACTTGAGCTACCGGCTCGATGACCACCGTTTGAGCGTTCGAATTGCTCGCGAATAGCGCCGAAGAAATCAGCAAGACGAATCGCCCAAAAATACTTGAGGTCGTGACAAAAAGACTTCGGCTTCGATTTGAATTCGGATCAAACAATGACAGCGCGATGTACCGCTGCGGTGTCGGGCCGCAGACCTCGCCATAGCAGGAACGACTCCGCAGCCTGCTCCACGAGCATGCCGATTCCTTGCGCCACCCGAGCGGCGCCGTGCTCGCTTGCCCAACGCGTGAACGGTGTGTCCGGTTTGCCGTAACCCAAGTCATAGGCAAAAGTCTGCGGTCCAATGATCTTGGTCGTGACGTCCGGCACCTTGCCCGCGAGCCCTAGCGAGGTCGCGTGAATCACGACGTCAAACGGCAGGTCTTTGTGCCCTGCGAGCGTTTCATAGGTGCAGCCAGAGTCGCCCGCGAGCTCACGGGCGCGCTCCGCCGTGCGATTGGCGACCATGAGCTCGGCCGGTTGTTGTTCGTGCAGCGGACTGAGGATGCCGCGCGTCGCTCCGCCTGCGCCCAGAATCAGCACCCCCTTGCCTGTGATCTCGCAGCCCAGTCGACGCAGATCCGCCATCAGACCCGCGCCGTCGGTGTTGTCACCCAAAATTCGTCCGTCGTCGAGTCGGGCCAGCGTATTGACCGCAGCAGCGAGCTGTGCCCGCGGCGTCAGTATATCGGCGAATCGTGCAGCGATTTCTTTGTGCGGCAGGGTGACATTGAGGCCGCGTCCGCCCGCAGCGAAAAAAGCGCCGACCTCTCGTGCGAAGTCATCGGGTGCCACGTCGTACCGGTCATAGACCAACTTTTGACTGGTGGCTGCCGCAAACATCGCATGGATCATCGGCGAACGACTATGCGCGACCGGGGTTCCGACCACGCCGTATCGATCGATGGATCGATCCACTGAGCTCTGCATGGTCTGGATGTTAGCGCAGCGCGCAGCCGCCGCTCGCGTGCTCATCGAGCAAAGCGTGTAGCGCGGGGAGCCAGTCTGCAGCCTGCTCGGCGAACTGGTAGGGGGGGTTGATCACCAGCACGCCGGAGCCATTGAGGCCGACACGGTTATCGAGCGGGTGTATCCAAAGCTCAAGCGTAGCGGTGGCGGTAGACGCGCCGCCCGCCTGCGGTGGCAAGCTCGCGATCAGTTTTTGTCGCCAGGCATCGGTATCTTTGTCTTGCTTGATGGGGTACCAGATCGCGATCACGGCGTTGGCGAGGCGACGCAGGCATTCTTTTGCCGTGCGTTCGACTGCCCGAAAATCGCCGGCGTTGTCCTCGTACGGAGGGTCGATCAACACCATTGCGCGCCGTTCGATGGGCGGCAGCCAGGCAGCGAGGCGTTCGAAACCATCCGCACACTCGATTGTCAGCATGCTGACATTTTGGGCCGCGACGCTTTCAGCCTGGCGCGTCGCTTCACGCAGCGCCGAGTGTTCTTCGGGCTGCGCTTCGATCAGCACCACGCGATCTTGTGCACGCAGCGCGCCGAGGGCCAGCAACGGCGAGCCGGGGTAGGTTTCGCGTGCATCGCGGCCGCGTTTTGCCTCGAGCAACTTTCGACTGGATCGTACGAGATCAAGATAATCGAGGATTGCCGCTGCTTTGATCGCCGCCCGCCTCGCGAGCAAGCGTTCGATGCCGCCCGCAGCCTCGCCCGCCTTGCGGGCCTCGAGGCTGGCTAGGTCGTAAAGACCGCGTCCCGCGTGGGTGTCGAGCAGCAGCAGGCCTTTGTCCTTGCGGGTCAGCAAGCGCAGCAGCGCGAGCAGCGTGACGTGCTTGTGCACATCGGCAAAGTTTCCGGCGCGGAATACGTGTCGGTATTTCACCGGCCGGAATCAGCCCTCGGCCTTGTCCGACGACGATTTCTTTGCTGATTTCTTTTTCGGTGCAGCTTTTGCTTTCGCTGCCGACTTTTTGGCGGCAGTTTTTTTCTTTGGTGTTTCTGCTGCGGCATCGCCAGCGGCTGATTCAGGCGTTTTGGCGTTCGCTGTCTTGCCTTTGACTGCCGAGCCTTTCGCTGCGGAACCTTTGGCCTTGCCGAAACGTCCGCGACCCGGACGTTGCGGCGCGGCTTCGAGCAGCGCGCGGCATTCCTCCAGCGTCAGCGTCTTGGGGTCGCGCTCTTTGGGAATGCGGGCGTTACGTTGCTTGTCGGTGATGTAGGGGCCGTATCGGCCGTTGAGCACTTGGATGTCATCGATGCCGAAATCCTGAATGATACGGTTGGCATCGGCGATTTTTTTGGCGACGACGACTTCGCAGGCGCGCTCGAACGTGATGGTGTACGGATCGTCCTCGGCCTTGAGCGAGGCGTACTTGCTGCCGAATTTGATGTACGGGCCGAAGCGACCGATGTTCGCTTCGAGCGCCTCGCCATCGGCATTGGTGCCGAGCTTGCGCGGCAACTGAAAGAGCTGCAGAGCCTCGGGAAGAGTGATGCGATCCATGCTCTGCCCAGGCCGCAGCCCGGCAAAACGCGGCTTGTCCGCATCGTCGCGGGTACCGATCTGCACGAACGGACCGAAGCGACCCATGCGCACCGAGATGGGTTTGCCGCTTTCGGGGTCGGTGCCGAGTTCACGCGCCTGCGCGGCTTCGTCGCGAGACACATTCTTTTCGATGTAACCCACACGATCGATGAACGGCTGCCAAAATTTTTGCAGGGGTTCGGTCCACGGTTCTTCGCCACGCGAGACGGCATCGAGCTCGTCTTCCATGGTCGCGGTGAAGCCGTAATCGACGTACTCGCTGAAATTCGCGCTCAAGAAATTGTTGACGATCTTGCCGATATCGGTCGGGATGAACCGGCGACCGTCTATATCGACGTATTCGCGATCTTTGAGCGTGGAGATGATCGAAGCGTAGGTCGAGGGCCGACCGATGCCGTGTTCTTCCAGCGCCTTGACGAGTGAGGCTTCCGAGTAGCGGGGCGGGGGCTCGGTGAAGTGCTGCGTGCCGCGCAGCGCGACCAGTTGCACTTCATCGCCTTCGTTCATCGCCGGCAGAATGCGATCGTCTTCGTCGTCGCTGCTGTCATCCTGCCCTTCGATATAAACGGCGATGAAGCCGGGCTTGAGCAGCGTCGAACCGTTTGCACGCAAGAGATGCCGCTGCGGACCATCACGCCCGGCGAGCATGTCGATGGCGACGGTGTCGAAGACCGCGTGCGCCATTTGGCAGGCGACGGCACGCTTCCAGATGAGTGAATAGAGCCGATGCAAATCGTTGTCGATCCGGCCCTCGAGCAATTGTGGCAGCACAGCAGCGGAGGTGGGGCGGATCGCTTCGTGTGCTTCCTGCGCGTTACGCGATTTATTTTTGTAGTAACGCGGTGACTCGGGCAGAGATTCGGCGCCGTAGACCCGGCCGATGACCTCGCGAATCTCGACCAGCGCCTCGTTGGCCAGATTGACGGCGTCGGTACGCATGTAGGTGATGAGACCCACCGCGCCCTCGCCGTAATCCACACCTTCATAGAGTTGCTGCGCGAGTCGCATGGTGCGCTGCGCCGAGAAACCAAGCTTGCGCGCGGCCTCTTGCTGCAGGGTC
>VGUP01000145.1 GCA_016874175.1 Gammaproteobacteria bacterium
TGACGGCAACGGCACAAGAACTTACGGCGCTCGATCGTTACCTCGAGGGTCTCGTGTCCTGGCGCGCAGAATTCACGCAGTCGATGAGCGACTCGCGTGGTCGCCTGCGCGAGACGCAGCGTGGGCGACTCATCGTGCAGCGACCCGGCAAGTTTCGTTGGGCCATCGGGCCGCCGGAACAGGTCATGGTGGCCGATGGTCGCAACGTCTGGTTTTATGATCGCGACCTCGAGCAAGTGACAGTACGTGCTGCAGGCACGGCGCTGTCGGCGACACCCGCCATGTTGCTCTCCGGGACGGCGCCGCTGCGCGCGACGTTCAAAGTATTGGCTGCGGGTAATCGCGAGGGTCTCGAGTGGGTTAAGGTGCAGCCTTTGCGCGCCGGCGGTGATTTTCGCGAGGCGCGTTTCGGCTTTGCAGGCCTCGAGTTGCGTCGCCTCGAGATTGACGACAAGCTCGGTCAAAAAGCGCTGCTGCGGTTCGAGAACGGGATTCGCAATCCTCGTCTCAACCCCGCGGAGCTGCGCTTCGAATCCCCCGCAGGTGCCGACGTGATCGGTAAGCCGGTGGACTAATGCGAAGGCTGCGTTATCTGCCGCTGTGGGCTTTCATTGGCGCCGGTGCACTCGCCGTACAGCTGTATTTTTGTCTCGAAGCCGCGGGTCAGAGCGGTATGTTTCTCATCTCCGACAAACTCTCCCATGCGCTCGGTTTCTTTGCGCTGACGCTTTGGTTTGCGGCGCTCGTCGAGCGGCGCTTGTATCTCGCGATCGCGCTGCTGATGCTCGCCATCGGCATTGGCATAGAAATCGCTCAAGACATCATGGCGCTCGGGCGCAGCACGGAGCTCGCCGACGTGTACGCTGATGGGGTCGGGATCGTGCTCGCTCTTTTGCTGTCGCTCGCCAGTCGTGACTCTTGGCTGCAACGGATCGAAAGATGGCTGCTGCGGAGCTGAACCGTCCGCTCGCCGATCGCATGCGGCCACGCAGCCTCGGCGAGTTCGTCGGGCAGGTACACGTCATCGCCCAGGGCAAACCGCTGCGGGCGGCGATCGAGTCGGGGCAGCTGCATTCCCTGATTCTTTGGGGCCCGCCGGGAACCGGCAAGACCACGCTCGCACGACTCATTGCCAAGGCTTCCGATGCGCAATTCATCGCTCTCTCGGCGGTGATGGCGGGCGTCAAAGATGTACGCGCTGCCGTCGAGAAAGCGCAGACCGGGCGCGCTACTACAGGCCAGCGCACCGTACTTTTTCTGGACGAGGTGCATCGCTTTAACAAATCGCAGCAGGATACTTTCCTGCCGTATCTCGAGGACGGGACACTGACCTTCATCGGTGCCACTACCGAAAATCCGTCTTTCGAAGTGGTGAGTGCCCTATTGTCGCGTGCACGCGTCTATGTGCTGAAGTCCCTCGATGCGGCGAGTCTCGAGGCTTTGCTGCGTCGCGCGCTAGCCGATAATGAGCGTGGCCTCGGTGCACAGAAGCTTGCGATCGATGACGAGGCACTGCAGTTGCTGGTCGCGGCGGCCGATGGCGATGCGCGTCGCGCGCTCAACATGCTGGAGATCGCTGCTGATTTGGCCATCGAGGGGCGTATTACTGCCGCGCAGGCTGCAGAGGTCGCAAGTGGTACGCGACGGCGTTTCGACAAAGGCGGCGATCAGTTCTATGACCAGATGTCGGCGCTGCACAAATGCGTGCGGGGTACCGATCCCGATGCAGCGCTCTATTGGTTCTCGCGCATGGTCGATGGCGGCTGTGACCCCGCGTATCTCGCGCGGCGCGTCACGCGTATGGCGGTCGAAGATGTCGGTCTCGCGGACCCGCGCGGCCTGCAAATCGCGATGGATGCCTGGGAGGCCTACGATCGTCTTGGCAGCCCCGAGGGTGAGCTCGCACTGGCGAACGCGATTGTCTATTTGGCTTGTGCGCCCAAAAGTAATGCGGTCTACGCGGGTTTCAACGAGGCGATGACCGACGTCGAAAAATTTGGCACGCTCGAGGTGCCGCTGCGCTTTCGCAATGCGCAGACGCGGCTCATGAAAAACCTCGGCTACGGTGCCGGGTATCGTTATGCGCACGATGAGCCCGAGGCCTACGCCACGGACGAGCGCTATCTGCCCGATGAAATGCCTGATCGCCGGTATTACCGCCCGGTCGAACGGGGGCTCGAAATCAAAATCGGCGAGGCGCTCGCTCGCCTGCGGAGAAAATAGCCTATGCCGCTTTGGGTCTGGGTTGCCTTGGGCAGCGCTATTGGTGGCGTGGGCCGGTACGCCATGGCAAGACTCTTTCCCACGGTGCCTGGCGGATGGCCGCTTGCTACAATGAGCGTGAACGTCGCCGGTAGTTTTGCAATCGGCGCGCTTTCGGTGTGGCTTGCGAGCCGCGCGGCGGCGACCGGCGCAAGCGCCGAGGCCATGCGGCTATTTTGGATGACGGGCGTGCTCGGGGGCTTCACCACCTATTCGGCGTTCGCGCTCGAAACCGTGAAACTCGCCGAGAGTGGTGCGGTTTTGCGTGCCGTAGCTTATGTGTCGCTGACGGTGCTGCTGTGCATTGCGGCGGCAGCTGCAGGGCGCGTACTCGCCAGCAGTTGAAATGGGCTATAGCCAAAGAGTTAACCAAATATTTAACGAAAGATTAAGGACTTGACGCTCACATGCTCGACTCGAAGCAACTCAGAGCCGATACCGAAAACGTCGCGCGTAATCTCGCGCGGCGCGGCTTTGTGCTCGACCTTGCGGCGTTCCGCAGTTTCGAAGAGCGTCGCAAGCAAGTGCAGATCGAGGCCGATCGCCTGCGCTCCGAACGTAATGCCAATGCCAAAGCAGTGGGTATGGCCAAGGGCAAGGGTGAAGACGCAAGCGCCTTGCTGAAACGCGGCGAAGAACTCACGCAGCAACTCTCGAGCGCCGAGACGGCGCTCGACGCCGTGCAGGCCGAGTCAGACGCTTGGCTCATGGGTCTGCCCAATTTGCTGCACGACTCTGTGCCCGAAGGACGCGACGAAAGCGCCAATGTCGAAGTGCGTCGTCACGGCATACCGCGCAGCTTCGAGTTCACGCCAGTCGATCACGTGGATGTCGGCGCCAAACTCGGCGGTCTCGACTTTGAAGCGGCGGGGCGAATCTCCGGATCGCGCTTTGCCGTGCTGCGTGGCGGCATCGCGCGCCTGCATCGGGCGCTCGCGCAGTTCATGCTCGATCTGCACACCGGCGATCACGGTTATCAAGAAATCTACGCGCCCTACATCGTCTCGGGCGATGCCCTCACGGGTACTGGGCAGTTACCCAAGTTCG
This sequence comes from Gammaproteobacteria bacterium, assembly GCA_016874175.1. GTDB lineage: Bacteria > Pseudomonadota > Gammaproteobacteria > Steroidobacterales > Steroidobacteraceae > UBA964. The sequence continues at coordinate 3,310 of VGUP01000145.1, forward strand.
AGCAAGACCTCTTCGCGCTCAAAGGCGAGCGCGCGCTTTATCTGATTCCGACCGCCGAAGTACCGGTCACCAATCTCGTGCGTGAGCAGATCATGACGCCCGAGCAGCTGCCCATGCGCTACGTCGCGCATACACCGTGCTTTCGCTCCGAGGCTGGTGCTGCAGGCAAAGACACGCGCGGCATGATTCGCCAGCACCAGTTCGACAAAGTCGAGCTCGTGCACATGGTCAAACCCACCGAATCTTATGCAGCGCTCGAACAGCTCACCGCGCATGCCGAAGAGGTGCTCAAACGGCTCGAGTTGCCATACCGAGTGCTCGCACTGTGCGCGGGGGATATCGGCTTTGGCAGCAGCAAGACCTATGACCTCGAAGTGTGGTTGCCGGGGCAGGGCAAATATCGCGAGATTTCTTCGTGCAGCAACTGCGAGGCGTTTCAGGCGCGGCGTATGCAAGCGCGCTGGCGCAATCCCGAAACCGGCAAGCCTGAGCCTCTGCACACGCTTAATGGTTCGGGCGTTGCTGTGGGTCGCGCGATGGTCGCCGTGCTCGAGAACTATCAGAACGCCGACGGCTCGGTCACCGTACCCGCGGCGCTGCGCCCATATATGGGGGGGATCGAGGCGCTGCGTCCGAGTTGAATAAGGTCAAATCTTCAACAACGACAAAGCATCGATGAAGCGCTGCTCTTTGCCGTTGGGGTCGGTCGTGGCGATGCGTTTTGCTGCTGGAGCGGCGCGACGTTCGTATCTTGCCACTGCGCTGTGCTTTGGCTTCGAGGGGGCGGCAACCGGGAGCCCGACAGGGCATAATTCAGCGCTGACGCGTCCGCAAGGGCACCGGAGAGGTGGCAGAGCGGTTGATTGCACCGGTCTTGAAAACCGGCGTCCCTTCACGGGGACCGTGAGTTCGAATCTCACCCTCTCCGCCACTTCATCGATCGTGAACTGGCTCAGTGGCAAATGAGGCCGCCCAGAAATCCCTTAAATCGCAGCACTTCGTGATAGGGCTCTGGACTGTGGTTTGCCCCAAAACTTCCGAGAACCCTTCGCAGAGCCGTTTCGTCTCACAACCTCTGGACTTTGCCTGGGTAAGGTTCAGAGGTTTGCGTGACAGTTTCGTGCCCTAAGTATCAGCGCCTCAACAGTGGTGGTTAACCCAATCACGCAGCCGGCCAGTTTCCCGAGAGGTTAACCCGTAACGTCCATTACAGATGTCTGGCAGTCGAAATAACCTCAGGCTATGGCTCGACGGCTTTTTCGATTCGGGCTGCGAGGAACCCCCGAAAATAATTTGCCCTGCAAAATATCAACATACGAGGGCATGGCGAATGAACGTCCCTGTCTCGGCACGGCCAAGTATCTCCGTCAATAACCATTTGGGTCCGCCCTATCTGCTGTACCTCGGTAATGCCAAGAACAGGCTGAGTATTAATACCGCGCGCGGGTCGGCTTTTTGGCGACCTGAGTGGTGTGTGGCGCAGTATGTAGGTCCGCGCTGCACCGAGAAGCTTGAATTGCCGTTGATGGATTTCCGCACTGCCAAAGTTGCGGGCGTAGACACCATGGTACTCGGCGTCTCGAATTCGGGCGATGTGATGGGTAAAGAAATCCGCGCTGATCGTATTCACGCGCCGCGGGCGGGTTTGAATGTCGCTTCGGGGCTTCATCAAAGATTATCGGCGGATGCACCGATCGACGCTGTTGCGCGCGAGTGTGGGCGCGAACTCTTCGATGCACGCTTTTTTCCGCATTCGATTCCGGTCAGCAATGGCAAGCGCCGTACGGGTCTACGCATGTTGACGGTCGGCACGGACTGTTCGGTCGGCAAGATGTACACGACGGTAGCCATGGAGCGCGAGATG
>VGUP01000146.1 GCA_016874175.1 Gammaproteobacteria bacterium
CTGTTTGCTGTCGACTAACTGACCCAATGAGAGTCGATATCCCCACCCTGCTCGGTCTCGGCGGCACCGTGGCCGTCGTCGCCATTGCGATAACGCTTGGCGAAGGCGAGACCCGGTTTTTCGATCCGGTGTCTTTCCTGCTCGTTCTCGGCGGTACGCTGACAGCGGTGTTGTCCCGCAGGTCGCTTGCCGATTTCATCGGCCATGTTCGCGCGCTCTCGATTATTGGTCGTTTCCCTCTTCACGACCGGCAGCGACTCTCCTCGCGCGTGCAGCAGTGGGCCGCGATTGCGCGGCGGGACGGAACGCTCGCGCTCGAACAGCACATCGATGCCAACGACCCGCCCTTTCTGCGCGATGCGCTGACCCTGGTGGTCGATGGCGCCAACGAAGACTCGCTGCGTCAGGGTCTGCAGGCGCGCTTGGCGTCGATGCAGGCGCGCCATCGTCGGATCATCGCCACCTGGGAAGACTGGCTGGTCGTCGCGCCGGCGATGGGCATGATCGGTACGTTGATCGGCTTGGTGCAAATGCTCGGCGCGATGCGCGATCCGGCGGAAGTCGGCCACGCAATGGCGTTGGCGCTGCTTACCACGCTCTATGGCGCGTTTCTGGCCAACGTGATCGCCGCGCCTGTCGCCAGCAAGCTGCAACTGAAGCACATCGAAGAAGTCGAGTGGTGCGAATCGATCATCGCCAGCTTTGAGCGCATCGTCCGCGGCGAGAGTCCGCGGCGCGTCGCCGGCGCGGTGGTGACGCCCTTCCCGCTCCAGCAAAAGCGTCGCCCCGAAGAGGCTGCGTGATCAAAGAAGAACGCGCGACGCTGTCGTTGCCGTGGGCGATCACCTTCGCCGACATGGCACTGCTGCTGCTGTGCTTTTTCATCATGCTGACCACGATGCGTGGCGATGCGGTACCGACGATCGCGCAGTCCAAATCACCCGGTACGGCGACCGCCACGGCGACCACTGCAACAGCCGCCGACGTATCGCTCATCGCTACGAGCCCCGTTGAAATCATGGCGAGTGAACTCTCAAAACGCTTCTCGAGCGAGATCGCCGAGGGTTGGCTGAAGGTCAACGCGCAAAACTCGATCTTGTACATCTGCTTCGGTACCGGTGACGCCTTTGACAGCGGCAGCGATGAAATCACCTACCGTGCTGCGAGACTGCTCGATGCAATCGGCGAGACGCTCGTCACCAATGACGCGCAGATCGTGGTCGTCGGCCATACGGACGATCAACCAATCAGCACGGGTCGGTTTCGCGATAATTGGGATTTGTCCTCTGCGCGCGCCGTATCGGTGATCCGCGAACTCATTCAAAGACACGACATCGCGCCGACTCGACTCGAAGCGAAGGGCCATGCGGATACCCGGCCGCAGGCACCGAACGATTCGGAGTGGAATCGCAGTCTGAACCGGCGTATCGAAATCGAGATTATTTGGCCGCGCTGAGCGCGACCGATTCACTGTCGAAAAACCGTCAGTTGCGCAGACGGTAGCTCTGCGCCTAATTTACCGCTGTTGATTCATCTTTGTGAGGCTGCCGTATGTCGAGCATCAAGGTCGCTCATCTTCGAATTCAGGGAATCGATTTTGTTTTCGTTCCGCTGGACGCAAGGATGTCGCAGATCCGGCCGCCAGATCAGAATCAATTAGCGCTAGAGCTCCGAAAGTTATGTCAGAGCGCTGGACTTTTGGGTGACGTCGTGCCGGTCTGGCAAGGCGGCGCGGGGACCTCGTTCATGGCGAGCCCCGCCCATCAGCCGATACTGGCGAAGTCTCTTCGGCTCGATTTCGTGCGCAACAATATCAACAAAAATATTGCGGCGATCGGTATCTCACCGCTACTTGCACAACTGACCCTGGACACCCCGCAGGCCGCGGTCACTGCGATAACTACCGCGGCACACAGCGCGGTACCACCGGCGAGCAATACCGCCCAAAGACCGCATGATGACCCACGGCGCTCGTTACCGAGTGTGCGCGATTCCTCGAGAACAACAGTCACCAACCGCGTGGTGACGATGCTGTTTTCGGATGTGGTCGGTTCCACCAAACTCAAACAGGAATATGGCGATGCGCAGTCGATGGAAGTGCTGAACAAGCACCATGCGCTGGTGCGATCACTGCTGAAGAGCACCACCACCGGCGAAGAAGTATCGACGCAAGGCGACTCGTTTTTCATCGCCTTCGCCGTACCATCGGAAGCCGTCGTGTTCGCACTGCGTTGGCAGTCGGCAGTTCGCGACTTTGCCGAAGAGGAAGGCGTGAGACTGCAAGATCGTATCGGCATCCATGTCGGTGAGGTCTATGCGGACAATGCCAAGGTCGCCGGCAAGGAATTCGATTTCAATGGCATCCAGGTCGATACCGCCTCGCGCATCATGTCGCTCGGTCAAGGCAACCAGATTTTGCTGTCCCATTTCGCGTACCATAACGCACGGCAAATGCTCGAAGGGTTTGAGTTCGACGGCCTGGACGACCTCGCGTGGCGGGCGCACGGCCTCTACGATGTGAAGGGCGTCGATCACCCGATCGAGATCTTTGAAGTTGGCGAGGCCAGACGAGGCCATTTGAAGGCACCACCCGACAGCGAAAAAGCGAAACGCCATTCGAAATAATCATGAACGAGCGCAGCCCGAAGGTGCTGGATGACGCGCTGATCACCACGCTTGGCAAAGTATCGCTGTTCGCGGGCTTGTCGCGCCTGCAGTTGATCTGACTGCTGAGCGCGACGACACGAGTCACCGTCGGCGCGGATCAACTTTATTTTGACGAAGGCGATGCGGCTGACAGTCTGTATGTGTTCATCGCTGGCGAGGCCGTCGTCGAAAAACGCAGTGGCGAGACCCGGCAAATCTTGTCGACCATGAAGCCGGGGCAGACCTTCGGCGAGATGGCTATCGTCGATCAGCTGCCGCGCTCTGCGCGGGTCCGTTCCGTGACGAACACGCTCTCCCTCAACCTGAAGGGTGTCAGACTCGAAAGCTCCCCCGAAGTGGCGATGGTTATTTACCGCAACCTCGCGGTCATGCAAACGATGCGGCTGCGCGCGGCTAATGAGGCCATGACTTCCCGTTCAAATTGAGCGGACCAAGCCGCAATCAGGGCAAGCCACGATCCGGGCTGATCCACGTTGCCGGACGCCCGTTACTGCGAGAGGCCGCCAAGGGAAAGCCGACCACCGTCGTGGCCACCTGTACCAACCAAAAAATAAGCGGGTAGAACAGCAACCAACCCGCCAAACGCTCGATTCCCGCGTCGTAACGACGATCGATGAATAGAGCGATCGTCATTTGCAGGGTACAACAACCAAATAGCACCATTGCCGACAGCGGCAGCGACCACGCCAGGCTACCGAGGCTCGGCATGGCGAAATGGCTGACGACGAGAGCCTCCAGAAAAGCCCAACTGCTGGCCAGCAAGCCGATGACGATCAAGTAACTCCAGCATACGCTGAGCAGCATTTCCGCCACCAAAAATTTCAAGCCGATCGGTGCGGAACTCCAGATGACATCGATATTTCGTGCTAGCACCTGCGCCCCACCCATCGCCCAACGCAGACGCTGACGCCAAAGACCGCGAATCGTTTCGGGCGTCAGAATCCAGACGAGCGCGCGCGGTTCGAAACAGGTCCGCCATCCCGCCCGTTGCAGTTTCCAGGTGATATCCATATCCTCCGTCAGCGCGTCACGGGTCCAGTAATCGACTTCACGCACGGCGCATTTGCGGAATCCGGCGATCACTCCCGATAACGTGAACAGCTGTCCGACCAACATCTGCGTTCGCTTGATCAAGCCGATCATCGCCGAGAACTCGCCCACCTGAATTTTTCCGAGCACCGAGCGACGGTTGCCGATTCGCGGATTCCCGGTCACCCCACCCACCGCCGGGTCATCGCGCAGGGCGGCGGCGATCCAGGCCGGCGCGGCGCGATCGAGCATGGCATCGCCATCGATGCACAGCAGAAACTCGTGCGTCGCAACTCTTGTGCCCGCCTGCAACGCCGCCGCCTTGCCCTGATTGGAGCCGAGCGAGATCACCCGCAGTCGATCGTGCTTGAGGGCAAGCCCGGCTAGGATCTCGAGTGTGGCATCGGTGCTACCGTCGTCGACCGCGATGACTTCGAATTCGTGACTCGAAATTTGCATCGCGCGCTCGATGGTCTCGGTGATCTGCCGTTCCTCATTGAAGCAGGGCACGATAATCGTCACCGGAATCGTCAAGGCATCGGCCGCGGGCGCACGAAAGTTTCGCGCTCGCGCTTCCCAAAAGGTGAAGCGTATGAGACCACCCAGCGTCCAGACCACCGACATCACCACCGGAAACAAAAACAAAAAAAGATCGACCGAATAGCTCATGGCGCGGGCAATTCGGGATCGGCGGACATTTTCGAGAACACTTCCCGCATCCGCGCCGGTTCCGGATGAGACTGGAACATCATGTCGGGGTAATAGGCGACGTGACGCACCCCCTTGTCGTACAGCATCTCGATGACCCGTGCGATTTCTTCGGTCGGAATCAGCGCCTGTCGGTGTCGCCAGTCGACAGTCTGCATTTCGAAAATCACCTTGCGCCGACTATCGGGGAAGCGCTCGACGCTTTTCAGCAAGGCGCGCTGAAACTCCAACGGATCCTGCGCGTTTTCCATGTACGGCATCGCCATGATCGCCGTGAAATCGTAATTGCGCAGCGAGTTCTCGAGTGATTGCGAATACCAAACCTCCGCTCGCGGTTCCAGTACGACTTGCGCATAGAGATTGCGCGCGCTGTAAAGACCGGGTTTCTCGCGGCGCACGACGCCGATCGCCTCGCGAGCGAAAGCGTCGAGGTAGTTGATCTTGAGCAGTGTCCACCGCCCGAGAAGATCGTCGCTGGCACGAATGCTCTCGATGTGATCCGGCAACCCCCAGCCTCGATACTGCGCGAGCGCCTCGGGCGATGCGTCCTCATGATCCGAGAGAGTGATATCGTCGTGGAAGATAATCCCCTCGAAGCTGTTGTAACGTGCCAGATCTTCAAAGATTTCGCGGATGACTTTACGAGCGTCGGCAGAGAACGGCGTCAGGCGCTTGTACGCCA
>VGUP01000147.1 GCA_016874175.1 Gammaproteobacteria bacterium
ACGGTCCGATACGAATGGCTAGCCCAGTACGTGTTTGATTCCCTCGACGAAGTCCGAGAGTTCGCCACCCGATGGATGTGGTCGTACAATCATCAACGCCCAAACATGGCCTTGGGCGGGATCACCCCGAAACAGCGGCTGGCCATGGCTGCGTAACGTCTACTTCTCAGCCCCACCAGAAATGGGGGGATTACCGAGGCGTATCAGTTCTTGAAGGCTCAGTATGGAAGATTGCTCATCAGTGAGTTTGCGATTCCTGCGTAGTTTCTCGGGAAGCACTTCGTACTGAAGTTCGCCGCGCTAATCTATTGGATATTGTTGTCCCGCGCGTACACACGACAAGGTTTCAGAACTTCGCCTGTTTTGCTCATATGAGAAATTCTGAGTTGTTCGCATGAAGCGAGAGCGCTGTTCTCTACATAACTCCAGCCGCGAGCAAACCCCACCGAACTCCATGAACATGCCTTGACCGAATTGCCCTCCGTTTCAGCGACGGCAAAGACTGCATTTTCATCGCCTTGAACGCACGAAAGTCAGTGTCATCCGTGTTCCGTTTCGCAGAGTTACACGAGTAGCACAGCGCCTGATAGTTCGACAGGTCATCCTTTCCGCCGCGAGACTTGGGGAAGATGTGATCAACCTCAAGACCCTTATCTTCAGCCGACACCCCACATAACTCGCAGCGGAACTTCGCACGTGAGAAGACCTGATACTTCACCGAGCCCGAAGTCGGTCGATGTCCTCGTCTTCGGTGGTTCCAAACCGTGATCCCACGCTTGCGTTCAAACTCAACGATCTTTTGCTGACACAGATCTGTCAGTTCCTTGGTCTGTGCGTCGGTGAGTTCAGTTGCGCCGATCAGGGAACACGAATCACCGTTGCGCTCTGTGATCCCGCGATTCTTGGTGAGAACCTTTCCGACCATCCCCCTCACGATCTCCGTGAAGTACTCGATCTGCGTCGGATCCTTATTGAGAATTGCTTGTGCGATTTGCGATGCGGATGCTGATCCTTTGTTCTTTAGCAACGCCATCAGCATCACAGGTTGATAGACCTGTGACATTCGCATCTCGGTTGAGATGAACTGACGGAGCCTTTCGAAAGTCATCAGCTCTTCTCAGACTCCAAATTTGACTCCGCACGGATGTTTGAATCGACGTCGCTTCTCAGATCCTTCAAGCACTCAGCTAGTAACTCATCAAAGTCCCACAGACAAACGTCGTTATAAAAATCACCGCGAGTGTTGTTCGTAACAGCTTCTCGAATACGCGAGAAAACCTGATCAATCGTCTCAGCATCGCGGTAGACAAATGTTGAGTCGACCACTCCCCAAACGAATATCGTTTGAAGCATATCGCGACGTTCATCGGCGACTTGGTCGTCGAGTTTGTTTACCGCAATGGAGTATGCGAGTACTGACGAAACTACGACCAATCCGAATATCTTGCGGTATTCATCAAGCTCTATTTGAAACAGTAGAAATCCGGCCACGAATAGAGTCACCATCAATAGGAGAGAGTTTTTTGTTGCGCGAACTAGATACCTCCACCCTGTTGTCGGCGCTACTCGTCGGAAATATTTATAAGTTCTGATCACTTGATGGTCCCACCGTCGTCTGTTTTTTCCACGTGGACGACTCTATTCCATAGCGTGACTTTTCCGACCCGAATGTAAGGTCCCGCCGCGTCCTCCGTGAAGACATATCCGTTCAATAGTCCGTTTCCAACCCAAAGCAGCGTGCGAGTCTCATGTTTCGAGACAGACTGCTTTATTGCCTTATCATATTGACGCTTCAGCGTGGTTTCTGGTGATCCATATGCGACTTGAGAGACGAGGAGTAACGCAATCGCTGCAATGGTAGTTTCACGCATTGTTATTCCGACTTGCTTAGAAGGGCGGCGCTGAAGGCTGCTCGTACGGCGTCTGCTGCTGAACTATCATCGGCATGCGCTTCGTGTGAATGTCTGTGTGAAAGACTATCATGCACGTCGTTGATTTGTGAATGTTATGTGAATCTATCGAAATAAATCTACCCTACTGATTGGAAAGAGAAATAAGTTGGCTCAATACATTTACACGATGAACCGGGTGGGCAAGATCGTGCCCCCCAAGCGCCAGATTCTGCGCGATATCAGTCTGTCGTTTTTTCCGGGCGCCAAGATCGGCGTGCTCGGTCTCAATGGCTCGGGCAAGTCGACCCTGCTCAAAATCATGGCGGGCCTCGATACCAACATCGAAGGCGAGGCGCGACCCCAACCGAATATCAAGGTGGGTTATCTGCCGCAGGAGCCGGAGCTCGATCCCAAGAAATCCGTACGCGAAGAGGTGATCCAGGGTATCGGCGGCATGTTTGCCAAGGTCGAGCGCTTCAACGCGATCAGCGAGCAATTCGCCGAGCCGATGTCGGACGACGAGATGAACAAGCTCCTCGAGGAGCAGGCCAAGCTGCAGGACGACATCGATGCCGCCGGCGGTTGGGAACTCGATCGCAAACTCGAGATTGCCGCCGACGCACTGCGTCTGCCGCCCTGGGATTCAAAGATCGATTTGCTCTCGGGTGGTGAAAAGCGCCGCGTGGCACTCTGTCGGTTGCTGCTCTCGGCACCCGACATGCTGCTGCTCGACGAGCCCACCAACCACCTCGATGCCGAATCGATCTCGTGGCTCGAAAAATATCTCGAGCAGTATCCCTCGACCGTGATCGCGGTGACCCACGATCGCTACTTCCTCGACAATGTCGCCGAGTGGATTCTCGAGCTCGATCGTGGCCACGGCATTCCTTACCACGGTAATTACTCGTCGTGGCTCGAGCAGAAAGAAAAACGACTGGCACAAGAAGAGCGTGAGCGCGAAGCCTTGCGCAAAACTCTCGAGCGCGAGCTCGAGTGGGTGCGGCAAAACCCGAAAGCGCGACAGGCCAAGAGCAAGGCGCGCATGCAGCGTTACGAAGAACTCGCCTCGCGCGAATTCCAGGAGCGCAACGAGACCAATGAAATCTACATTCCGCCCGGCGAACGACTGGGCGATCTCGTCATCGAGGCGAAGGGCCTGCGCAAATCCTTCGGTGATCGGCTGCTGATCGACAATCTCAACTTCAATCTGCCCCCGGGCGGCATCGTCGGCATCATCGGCCCGAACGGCGCCGGCAAGACGACCCTGTTTCGCATGCTGACCGGCGCCGAGAAACCGGATGCGGGTGAAATTCGTATCGGCTCGACGGTGAAACTCGCTTACGTCGATCAGTCACGACAGGCACTCAACGACAAGAACACAGTGTGGCAAGAGATCTCCAACGGGCTTGATCTCATCAAGGTCGGCAACTACGAGACGCCTTCGCGCGGCTATGTCGGGCGCTTCAACTTCAAGGGTACGCAACAGCAGCAGATGATTGGCGAACTCTCGGGGGGTGAGCGCAACCGCGTGCATCTGGCCAAAGTTTTGAAGTCGGGTGGCAACGTGTTGCTGCTCGACGAGCCCACCAACGATCTCGACGTCGAAACGCTGCGCGCGCTCGAAGAAGGTCTGCTCGCCTACCCCGGTTGCGCCGTGGTCATCTCACACGATCGCTGGTTCCTCGATCGCATTGCGACGCACATCCTGGCCTTCGAGGGCAACTCGGAAGTGGTCTGGTTCGAAGGCAACTATCAGGAATACGTCGAGGATTACCGCAAGCGCCGCGGCGAAGATGCCAACCAGCCGCACCGCATTCGCTACAAACCGCTGACGCGCTGAGGCGCAGCGCCGTTGCGCGTCGCGTCAGCCGCCGCCTGCGGCATTGACGATGGCTGAAGCGCCGATGGCGCCGCGATCCTGCTGATCGCGGACCCAATCACCCGAGGCCTTTTCAGAGTTCGGCGACGAGCACACCTTGCGGGTGCGGAAATTCGAACCGGTCACGCGCTCGGTACGGCAGGTGATTTTCTTGGCCTCGGCGGCGGTCGCCGAAGACACCGCGACGGATTCTTGGGCGGCTGCCGTTGCCGTGGACGCAGCCGGGGCGGTCACTGCGGTGGACCCGGGTGCAGCGGTGGTCGCGGCCTGTTGGGCGAGGCCAGGCACCGCGACCAGGAGCGCGGCAACTGCGGCGAGACGAATCGAGAACGTAGTGCGGACCATGGCTGCAACCTCCGAATCTGTGCAGGCGCGTTAGTTTACGCTATTGACCATGGCGACGACGCACCCCCCCACCCTCCCGCTGGCAGCGGCCGAGCGCGAGCTGCTCGATCGCGTCTGGCGGCACCTCGTGATGGGCGAGCTCGACCGCTCACGCCTCGCGACCGCGCAATTTCTGCGCGCCCTCGCCCAAGACCCACCCCTGCAAAGGGCTGCGCAGGCACTCTGCGAGGAGCGGGTACCCGAAGCCGACTTCTTGCTGCGCGAATACCTGCGCCAACAACCCGCCGACCCGCTTGCGCTGCGACTGCGCGCCGAGGCTGCCTTCTGGCGTCAAAAAGACGCCGACGCCATTGCGCTGCTCGGCCGATGCTTGCAGCTGGCGGAGTTCCCTGGCGCCCGGTTTGCACGTGCCCTCTCGAACTACCGCGCGGGCCATGCGGTGGCGGCGCAGCAAGATCTCGAGCAGGTTCTGCTCGCCGAGCCGGAAAACCCGGCTTATCGGGCGCTACTCGCTTCGGTACTCAGCAAAACCAGCGAAATCGAGCGCACCGTCGCGCTCTATGACGGGCTGACGCGCGAATATCCGCTGCAGCCCAAGCTGTGGATGGCCTTTGGTCATGTGCTCAAGGCCTCGGGACGGCAGCCCGAGAGCATCGCGGCCTATCGGCGGTCGATCGAGCTCGACCCGCGTCTCGGTGAGGCATGGTGGAGCCTCGCCAATCTGAAAACAGTCAAATTCGGCGAAGCGGATATCGCCGCCATGCAAGCGCAACTGCAGCGTAGCGATCTCGCCAACGACGATCGGTTGCATTTCGAGTTCGCGCTCGGAAAAGCGCTAGAAGATGCGCGCCGCTATGCCGAGTCGTTTCGGCATTACGATGCCGGCAATCGCCTGCGCCTGCTCGACGCGCACTACGACATCGAAACTTCGACCATCAACCTGCGGCGCAGTCAG
>VGUP01000148.1 GCA_016874175.1 Gammaproteobacteria bacterium
CGAAAACCTGACGCCACTCACGCTCGAGCTGGGCGGCAAATGCCCCGTCGTCATCGGGCGCAATGCGGATCTTAGGCATGCTGCAGATCGCATTGCGGTCGGGCGCAGTCAAAACGGCGGCCAAATCGAAGCTCGGGACTGGGTTGGCGCGCCCAAGGGAGAAAGGATGATGGGATTAGAGGATAGACTGCAAAAATTGGAGGACGATCGAGCAATTCGCGACCTGAAGGCTCGCTACCTCCGCGCCTGCGACATGAAGGACCCCGAAACCGTCCGCGATACTCTGCTTCCAGACAAGGCGGTGATCGCTTATGACGGCTTTCCGGCGTTCGACAATCGCGATGATTTTGTCGCCATCTATGCGCAGATGGGCTGTGTTCCCGGCGTGTTCGACATTCACCATGGCGCCAACGGGATCATCAGTTTTGCAAGCCCCGAACGGGCCATGGGCAAATGGTCGCTGTATTTCCACAACATCAATCTGAACTTGAACACAGTTACCCAGATGGGCGTCGAATATGACGATGTCTATGTGAAACGGGACGGTCGCTGGTGGATCGCTGAAACACGGACGAAGCGTACAAGTTGCCTCATCCACAGCGTTGAAAATGGCGAACTCAAGCTTGTCGTGATGGGCGATCCGCCGGCCGCCTTTGGGGGGACGACATGATCCCCTTCACGCATCCAGCCTACCATACCTAACAAGGAAATCGTTTGGCTACCGATTTTGATGCTGTAGTTATTGGTTCGGGTGTGGGCGGCATGTGTGCCGCGGCCCTGCTCGCTAACGCGGGCCGGCGAGTTTTGCTGGCGGAAAAGCGCAGATACCTGGGCGGACGCTTCTCAACCGTTGACCACGACGGGTTCAAATGCGCTACGGGTGGCCTGGCGGTGCCTGTCGGGCGGGACCTGGAACAGGTCTGTGAAGCCACCGGTATTCATTCCGGCGTGAAACAAAGCAACCGGGTGGGTGTCTGGCTCGATGGCGAGATTTACAGCCTGGCGACCGGCGGCACGCGCGGCATCATCCAGCAGGTTGCGCAGAATGAAACAGAGGTGGCGAAGGTCATCGGCGCCTTGCACGGAGCCATGACAGACCAGCCGGCACCGGAGGACCTCAGCTTTCGTGACTGGCTCAACCAGCGTACGGAAAATCCGCGCATTCACGGCATCTTCCAGGCCACGATAGCATCGCTGTTGACTGTCAACAGCTGGGAATTGCCGGCCGCCCAGTACTTTCGATTGATCAAGGTCATTGCGCCGCTGCGTTTCGGATTTATTGAAGGCGGCAGCCTGGAATTATGGAAACGCATGGCGCAGCGGGTCGTGCAGGCCGGCGGCGAAGTGTGGACGGCAGCCCCGGCTGAGCAAATCCATACCAGCGCTGGCCGGATTCGGGGAGTGACACTGCGTCGAGGCCAGCAAACCACAGAAATCAATGCGCCGGTGGTGTTGAGCAACATCGGCCCGGCGGGAACCCTCGAGCTGCTGTCACCCGGCGCGGTAGACCCGGATTATGCGGCGCAAATCCAGCGGGACATGACACCTACCGCCATCATGTGGCTGCACTTTGCCAGTGATGAATTGCTGATGGACTATTCGGCCATCAGTGTGGGTTGCAGCCGACGGGTGAACATGATCGATGTGCCTTCTTTTGAAGCCGAAGGCGTGGCGCCGCCCGGCAAGCATCTCTACACCGTAGGAGCCGCGCCCCTGGACAGTCTCGAGCCCGGCGACATCAAGGCAGAATTTGATGAAGTCATGAAGGACCTCGAAGATATTTTCCCGGATTTTTCCAATCGCGCCACGGTGCTGACCAAGACCTGTTACCGCGGCAAGTGGCCCGGATTCCGAACCCTGCCGCACAAGCACGTGGGTCATGGCACACCCATAGCGAACCTCTACAACGTCGGCGACGCCGCATGTCCATCGGGGTACGATGGATCCATGGGCGCCGCCAAGTCAGCCCGGCTGGCGGTTGCGGAAATCCTGGAGCAATCGTGATCCACGAACGACACAGGAGACCTGCATTAATGAGGAAATCGCATGCACACTCGTAGTATTGCCACACTACTCTTGCTGACGAGCATGCTGGCGCCGGCCGCCGCTCAACAACTCGCGGCTGCGCCTGCAAACGATGCAACAGCACGGGTCGCCGCGCGGACCGCGATCTTTCGCGAGAACCCTTTCTTGATTAAGGCGGTCAGTCGAGTCGGTGGGTTCGGCAATCTGCCCTCGACCGCAATCGCCAACCGCATGTACAGCCGAACGCATGCTCCGGCACTGGCGGACGCAGCGAATTTGCTACAGATAGAACCGCAGGGCGTCGGGACCTGGGTACTGCGATTTCCCTGGGTCAACGTCGTCGTGTTCGAAACCTCAGCGGGGCTGGTGCTCATCGACTCGGGTTATGCGCCCGCAGGGCCCGCGCTGCGCGACGCGCTGCGGCGCCTCAGCCGCAAACGCGTGCACACCATCGTGTACACGCATCATCACATCGATCACATGTTAGGCAGCTGGGCACTGCTCGAAGCCGGGGAGCGTCCGCGGATCGTCGCGACGCGCGTATTGCTCGACGAAGTCGACGCCGACCTGCGCAGTCGTGGCTTCACGGCACGCCTCAACAATCAGACCCTGGCCGAGTTCCCGCGCTCGCGCGCCGATCTGCCGATGCCAACCAGGGTTTTCGACCACAAGTTGGTACTCAACATCGGTCGCGATCGATTCGAGCTGACGCACGCGCCCGGCGAGACTCAGGATCAGTTGTGGGTTTGGGTTCCGACGCGACAGGTCGTCGTAGCGGCAGACTATTTCCAGCCGTTCCTGCCCAACGCCGGTAATGGCAAACGGCGGCAGCGATTCGTCGACAGCTGGGCCAAGGCGCTGCGCGACATGGCGGCACTCAACCCGCAGCGGGCGTTTCTGATGCATGGCCCACCGATGACGAACACCGCCGAAATCGTCGATCGATTCACAGCGCAGGCGCGCATGTTGGAGTCGATTGCGGACCAGACCCTCGAGCGGCTGAATGCCGGCATCAAGAAATACGATGCGGCCAACGCCGTGCAACTGCCCGCCGAGCTGAGCGAACGTGGCGACGCGCAGCCTTTGTATGTCAGACCGCCCGATATCGCCCGCATGGTGGCACAGCAGTACTCCGGTTGGTGGAGCGAGCTGCCGTCGGAGTGGACGCCGGCGCCGAAGTCGACGCAAGCACGCGAGATCGTGAGTTTGGCGGGCGGCTTGGAGACAATACTGCAGCGCGCCGAGTCACTGGCCGGCACGCAGCCCGCGCTCGCCTGTCATCTGGCGGACTGGGCCTGGCTGGCGGAGCCAACGAACCCTCGCGTCCTCGCGACCGCGACGCGCGTGTATCTGCAACGGCTGCGTGACGAAGAAGTCCCCACTCAAGAGGCGATCGAGTACGTCGAGCATCTCATTACGCTGCGTGTGACGCTCGATCGACTTCCCCCCGCGCCATGAGGGCCAGCGCTCGAGCTTGGATCTGCCTTGTTTCGTTAGGTGTACTGGTTGCCGCCTCTCAAGCCCCCGCCGCTGATGTTCCCGCAGACCCTACGCGCGAGTCGCTGGCCTATCACGTTGGCACACTTGCCTACCTGTGGGGATACCCCATGGTCGACATGACGAAGCAGATGCACAACGAAACGCATCGCGTCGGAGCGCAACAGCCAGTGGCGGCGGCCATCAATCAGTTCTATCGCCACGAGCGACTGGTGACGCCAGAGTCATCCGGTGAGCTGCGCGCTCCGAACCACGATACATTGTATTTTGGCGGGTGGTTCGACCTGACCAGCGAACCGGTGATGATCCAGACTCCCGACACGCGCGGCCGCTATTACACGCTCGCGATCACCGACTTCTTCAACGAAGTCACTCACGTCGGCAGGCGCACCACCGGCACCCAGGCACAGTTGATCGCCTTGGTCGGGCCGGACTCGCGACCTGAGCTGCCGGCCGACGCACAGGTCGTCCGAACCGCGACCCGACAAGTCTGGATTCTCGGCCGACTGCTCGTGACCGGTGTGAACGACCTGCCCAGCGCCCAGCAGCTGCTCCGCGGCTTTTGGGCGGCGCCATTGTCGCGTTGGCGGCGTGATGAAGCTCCGCTCGCGGAGGCCGTACCGGGCGGCACGCGGCTCGACCCCATGCAGTCGATCGAGTTTTTTGTTCACTTGAACGCTTGGCTCAGAACTAACAATGCACCGGCACATGACGCGGCGCTGCTGGGGCTCTTCGATCAAATCGGGATCGGACCCAATCGCCGATTCGTCACGGAGACGCTCGATGCCAATACGCGGCGCGGTTTGGAACGCGCCATCGCCGACGGCCGCGCGATGCTCCTCAACATGGCGCGGCAACCCCAGCCAGATGTGCGCAATGGCTGGATATTTCCGCTGCAACTCGCCGACTATGGGTACGACTACCTGCTCCGCGCGAGCGTCGCTTTTGGTGGCTACGCCAATCGCCCGCAGGAGACGGTTTACGCGGCATCGTTACGCAGCGCCGATGGCGCGGCACTCACCGGGCAGCGCAGCTATCGGCTGCGTTTCAAGCCCGATGAGCAGCCTCCCGTCGGCGCTTTCTGGTCGCTCTCGGCCTACGACGCGCGCACGCTTCAGTTCATACCCAACGATGCGCGGCGGTTCAGCCTCGGCAGCCAGACACCGGCATTGCGGCGGCAACGTGACGGATCGATTGCGATCCAGGTGTCGGCCAGGCCACCGCTCGACACTCGGGTCAACTGGCTGCCCGTAGGCCGCGACCCCTTCATGCTGATCTTGCGCATGTACGAGCCGGGCCAAGCCGTACTGGACGGGTCATATCGCCCGCCGCCCGTTGAGATCATTGACGAGGAACC
>VGUP01000149.1 GCA_016874175.1 Gammaproteobacteria bacterium
CTTTGAGCGCAGTCTGTTCCCCTGGGCAGAGAGTCTGGAAGCGAAAACCGCCCAGATCCGTGCAGAGCTCGAACAAGCGCTGCAGACCCACGACGAAGGCTTCGCGCCATACATCGGCTATCGACCCGGCGAGCCGGTCAATCAGTGGCAAGAGCTAAACCATTCTCGACGTTGGAGCGCGTACCACTTGTGGCGCTCGGGTCATCGGGTCGAGGCAAATCTCGAGCGCTGTCCGGTGACCGCTGCGGCACTCGCTGCCGTCGACATGGCCGTCATCGAGGGACTCTGCCCGAATGCCATGTTCTCGGCACTTGCGCCCCATACGCGGATTCCGCCGCATCACGGCGAAACCAATGCGCGCATCGTCGTGCATCTGCCACTCGTCGTGCCCGAGGGCTGTCGCTATCGCGTGGGTTTCGACGAATGCGACTGGCAAGCCGGCAAAATTCTGGCCTTCGACGACACGCTCGAGCACGAAGCGCGCAACGACAGCGATGAATTGCGTGTCGTGATGATCTTTGATGTGTGGAACCCGCTACTGACCGAGGCTGAGCGGGAGCTCGTCAAAGCCATGACCTCGGCGGCTCGGCTTTACAGTCGCTGAGACAAAAAAACAGGCCAGCGTGAAAGCCGGCCCGGAGAAAAATCAGTCCAGCGAGCGCAATACCCGATCGAGATATTCGGCTTGCAGTCGACTGCGTGCCGCCGCCTCGCTGTCATCGGGCGTGAAACCCTCGATCTCCTCGCCCGCCACGAGCTCACGGCGCGCGAGCAGTTTCTCGACCGTATCGAGTCGGGTACGAGTCACCGCCAATTCGGTGATCAGCGCCAAGGTCACGCCGTAGAGCCGATCGAGCATCGGATCGTCAGTGAACTGCGGAGAATCCGGACGGCGCCCGGTGGCGGCCGCAGCTGCGGGCTGGATCGGGTCAGCATCAAAAGGGAGGGAGTGATTCATTTCCATGCTATCCATCGGCCGCGATTCCTTTCGCCGCTTGCCACGCACCCACTGCATACCACGCGGGCGCTCGTCCGAAATCTTCTTGCTGCTCGTCGCCGTCGGCAGACTGCCCCGCGGGCGGCGCCGTACAACGTGACTCGAATACATTGGCCGAGCCAAAACCCGACTTCGCGAGCAGCGCCGCGCAATCGGTTTCGTGCAGCGCGCTCCAGAAGGGTTCGTTGTTGAAACGCCCATCCCAGTCGCGCATGAATTGCTCGAACGCCGACAGACCGCGATAAGGCGGCTGCTCGAGATGAAGAGTCAGTCCGCCTGCCCGCAGCAGGCGGTGCGCCTCGGCGAATATTTTGGGCAGGGCTTGGCGCGAAGTTTCGTGCAGCACCATGGTGGTGAAGACGAGATCGGCTGAACTGTCGGCAAGTGGCGTGGCCGTCGCATCAGCCTGCAAAAACTGCACGTCGTCGAAACCTCGGGCGCGCGCGCGGGCATGGCCGTAGCGCAGCATTGGCGCGGCAACATCCACGGCAATGATTGCGGCATCCGGAAAAACCTCGCGCAGCGGCAAGGTGTTATGCCCAAGCCCGCAGCCAAGATCGACAATGCACTGCGGCGAAAATCGCGGGTGATGACGCTTCAACCAAGCCACGAGCGCGCGACCTGCGGCGTCGTTCCACGGACCCCCGCTGCCGCCGATGGTCGCGTACATGCCCGCGTCATAGTTCGCCGCATTACTCACGTCAGCGGGGATTCGCTCAGCCGTGTAGCCCCCCTGCATGAGGTGGGTGTCGACAGCCGTGACGTAACGGGGAAGATTGAGCTTCGGGTCGAGGCGCAACGTGGCAGCACCCTCGGTGGCGGCCTGCGCCACGGCGCGCAGACGCTCGGCCTCGCGAGCCACCAACGTGCGACCCGCATGCTGGCGGATTTCCATGGTATTGCGACGCACCAAGCTGAACGCCCGATAAGCCGGGTCTTGCTTCATCGCCGCGGCGACTTCGTGTCGGTCGGCGGGTTCGTGACCCTGACGCATCCGCCAGGCATTGAGCACGCGCGACTCGTAGGCCTCGCGCACCTTGGGCGCCAGACGCTGCGCCACATGGGCATTGAGATGGGCCACCATATCGAAACGCGCCATCTCGTCATGCTGCGCGGCCGGCAGCAGCGCATGCCGGCCGATGGTGTGCCATGGGGCGGGGTAAATCATGCGGCAGACGGTACCGCGCCGGCATGCTTTCGAGAAAATCGATTATTCTTTAAGACCTTTTCGATTTTTCCGAAGCTTTTACCGGCGCCTGCGGGAGCCGGCACTTCAGGTATTCGCATGCGCCATCTCAATTACACCCACCTGCTCTACTTCTGGAGCATCGTTCGCGAGGGCGGGGTCGCCGCGGCGGCAGCGGCGATGCACGTTACCCCGCAAACCGTGAGTGGCCAGGTCAAGTTGCTCGAAGATCAATTGCAGGGCGCCCTGTTCGAAAAACAGGGCCGGCGGCTCGTACCCACGGAGCTCGGCCGTATTGCCTACGCCTATGCCGAAGAAATCTTTCCGCGCGGGCTCGAACTCGCAAGCGTGCTGCGGGGCGCGCGCACGCGCGGCAGTCGACAAGTCACGGTTGGGGTCGCCGATGCCGTTCCCAAGCTCATCACCTGGCGCGTGCTCGAACCGCTACTCGCCGGCGACGGCAAGTTCCACGTCATCTGTCACGAGGCACCGCTCAATGCGCTGCTCGCCGACCTCGCCGCCCACCGACTGGATCTGGTGCTGGCAACGAGCGCGGCACCGACCGACTCCTCATTTAAGGCCTACAGCCATTTGCTCGGCGAATCGGAGATCGGTTTTTTTGCTGCCAAACCGCTCGCCGCGCGTTTGCGGCGCGGCTTTCCGCAGAGCCTGCAGGATGCGCCGCTACTCGTACCCACCGATCGCAGCGCCAATCGGCGCGTGCTCGATCTTTGGTTCGAAAAACAGGGGATCACGCCGCGCATCATGGGCGAACTCGACGACAGCGCCCTCGTCAAAACTTTTGCGCAACACGGCGTGGGCGCCTTCGCGATCCCGCTCGCCATCGAAAAAGAAGTCATTCGGCAATACCAAGTGATGCGCGTCGGTCGCATCGAGGGGCTGAAGGCACGCTTTTATGCGATCTCCACCGAGCGTCGAATCAAACATCCGGCGCTCGCCATGATCACCGAAACGGCGCGCACGGATTTGTTCTCGCAACCCGCCGCGCGGGACTAATAAATTTGAGTGCGACTAATCGCAGCGGCTGGTCGAGACGTTATCGAGTTCGCCGCGTTCGCTCACCTCGAGCAGTACCTCGATGGGTCGACAGCAGATCTGGCAATCTTCGATATAGCTACGCGAAGCATCGGTGAGATCGAGCATCGAGCCGTAGGGCTCGCCACACCACGGGCATTGCAACTCGACGAAGACACCGAGCTCCGCCGTGCCACCCTCGGCACCGCCACCAATACTTTGACCCGGTTCGAACACCGGCTCCAACCCATAGAGTTCATCGATGCTTGCGCCATCGAGCGTCGTCACCTCGGTCAGCAGTTTTTTCGGATCAGCTCCCATGCGCCCATCATAGACCAACCCCTGTTAGACTCGCCAAAACATCTAGCCTGAACAAAACATCGCGCCGGAGGTCCTGTCATCTTCCGCAACTACCTCGCGATTTTCCGCTGCAGCCGCGCTGCGCTCGGCGCGGTCGCTGCCGCCACCGCGACCACTGCGATCACTGCCCCCAATGGCGCTGCCGCACCATCGGCGACGCTCGCCACCACCCACGGCGAATTCTGCGTCGTGGTACAGCGCCTGTTGGTCGACACCACGCTGCCGATGCAAACCACGCTGCAAGCCACCAAAGACGATTTCACAGAGTCAAAGGCAATCGTCACGCCACTCGGGATTCAGCAGTTCGTGGAACCTGATGCTTCGGGCCAAGCCCGCGAAATCTCGTGCAAGACCAAAACCGCCGATCATCTGCGGGCCGAGCACGGCGCGAGTGCGGCGCGTGATCCCGCGCTCGCACCACGCAGTTGTCGCGACATCCAGCGGCGAGTCGTGATCGATGTCTGGTCGACGCTCAAAGAAAACGAGCGTACTGCGGCTGTTCACGCGCCGCAGCGCGTCATGCTCGACGCCGACTCGAAGAGTTACACGGGCTCAGGTTGGATCAGCTCGTCCGCCGAAGCCTACCTCGAGGCAGACGGACGACTGCATCTTCGTGCCTCGGCCTTGTACGCCGACTGGGAAGACTGGCGCTGGAAGATCATGCCCAAAAGCTTTCGCGGCAATCATTATTGCCACCTCGTTGCGCCGGAACGTGTCCGCGCGCTCATGACCGGCGGCGAGCGTCTCAACCAGCAGCGAAAGTAATCTCGAGGTGCTTGCGCGCACGCTGCTGATCGGCCCCGGTAGGTAGCGTCAACGTGGCATGCAAGGTGCATTCGGTGAACTGAGTCGCGCGGTCGACCCGATAGAGCCTGCCCTCGGCGCGGCAGTCGAGCCGCTGCCAGTCGAATCGTGAAACCTTGGCTAATTCCCGGGCTGATTATCCCGCAGCCGTCTTGCTGCAGCGTGCGCCGCCGCTCAGAATGCCGGGATGACCGAAGAGACCCGCAGCAGTCCACGTCGCCTGCCCGCGACCACCGATGCCTCGCGCGAAGCGATGGACGAACGACGCATACGCCTGCGCGAACAGGGTTACGCGATCGATGCGCTCTGCGGTGCACAGCCGCCCCTCGAGCCGGAGAAACTCGCCGGCAGCATCGAGGGTTTCATTGGTTATGCGCAGGTACCGCTCGGTGTCGCCGGGCCCATACAGATCCGCGGCCTGCATGCGAGCGGCGATTTTATGGTGCCGCTGGCAACGACCGAGGGCACGCTGGTCGCCTCGTTCCAGCACG
>VGUP01000150.1 GCA_016874175.1 Gammaproteobacteria bacterium
AGGAATTCTTTCACGGGCGCAAACTTCATAAGCGCTCGCGCTAATTAAGGGAAAAATGTTGTGAAAATGCGCCACATCAGGACGATTGCGTCGGACAAGGTCACCCAGCTCCCGCGTAGTGCGCCGGGACCGTTGCATGTCGATCGCTACCTGAACTTGGTCGGACAGTCGCCTTTCATCCATCTCGTCATTGCTACGCGTATAGCGATGGACTTCGTGACCGGCCGCCTCCAGTAGTTTCGACTCCTGCTCAAACACAATATCTTCGCCGCCGGGCGCCCCCGAACGATAATAGTTGTGGACCAGCAGCACCCTCATGCGGGTCCTGGCAAGCGCAGAAGAGGCGGGTCAGTTGGCTTCATTACTCGCTAGGATACCGTCCGCCTGCGCGGGTTTGGGTATGATTTAACCCCATGAAATACCCCCTCGCAGGTGCCTTGTTGAATGTCCTCTTGGTAGTGGGGGCTCTCTGGGCCTCGACCGCACAAGCGACAAGCCCCGGAAAAACCCCCGTCGGCCTGTGGGTCACCGTCGATGACAAAACCAGTGCGCGTCGTTCACAGGTGCGCATCAACGAAAGCAACGGGGTGCTCAGCGGTCGTATCGAGCAGATCCTCGAGGCTGACAAGCGCAACGCCAACTGCGTCAAATGCAGCGGCCCTCGTCGTAATCAACCGGTACTCGGCATGACCATCATCGAGGGGGTTCGGCTGAATGGCGGTGCAGGCTATTGGGAATACGGCAGCATCCTCGACCCGAACGACGGCAAAGTGTACCGAGTACGACTTACGCCAAGGAATGACGGCCGCACGCTCGAGGTACGCGGCTTTCTTGGGCCGTTCTACCGAAACCAGTACTGGATTCGCGCCGACTAGCCACGCGCCGAGCAGCGAGTCGTCAGTCCTCGGCTCGCATCTTTTCTAGGTCTGCAACCCGTCGGCGTAGTTCAGCGCCTTTGCGCGCAGCCGCCGTGTTGCGTAGATATTCGTCCATGGGCTGAGTGGGTAGCGATGCATAAACTCCGGGCTGCTCGATATCTTTGACAACGCCCGCGCGATGCACGAGTACCACGTCGTCACCCACACTCACGTGATCGATGACGCCGGTCTGCCCGCTGGCGATCACCCGATTGCCGATCCGACTCGAACCCGCGATGCAGAACATGGCCGTGAGCAGGCAGTCCTCGCCGATCTCGACGTTATGCGCCACATGACAAAGATTATCGAACTTGGTGCCGCTGCCGATGCGAGTCTCTGCGTAGGTGGCGCGGTCGATCGTATTATTGGCACCGATACGCACCCGATCGCCGACGACCACGATCCCCGTTTGCGGAATGGGATGACTGCGTCGGTTTGCATCTTGCGCAAAACCAAAGCCCTCGGCGCCAATCACGCTACCCGCGCCGACGACCACCTCTTTGCCGAGACGGCAGCCATAACCGATCACGGCATTGGGATGCACAATGCTATCGTCACCGATGATGGCATCGTGCTCGACCACCGCTCCCGACATGATGCGACAACGCGCACCAATCACCGCATTGCGACCCACCACGACGCGCGGCTCAATGAATGTGTCCGCGCCAACCATGGCCGAGGGATGCACCACCGCCGAGGGATGCACCGGACCCTCCCAGCCCGCCGCGGCAAAATCACGCGCTGCGTAACGCTGTTTGATCAAGGCATGCGCAAGCGACACCTGACCCGTCAACAACACCACGGTCGCAGGCCCAACCGCGGCGAGTTTTTCGCGCAAACCACGAGCCGTCACCACCACCCGTGGATGCCGCTCGAGCACGTAGTTCAACAGCGCCGGCTTGTCGGCGAACACCAAATCGCCGGGGCCGCAATCTTGGACTGCGGCGATGCCGGTCACCTCGCAATGTTCGGGAACCGCCCCTTCCAGAGCCAACCCCGCCTCGCGGCAGACCTCAACGATCGCGGAGAGTTGAGTGTTCATGGCACCGAGTGTAAGCCCCGCTCGCGGCCGCCGTCTCGCTCACAATTTGAAACGGCGATTGAGCTTGCGCATCCCGCCAATCCATCGCTCGTAATTTTCGGCTTTGTTGCGCATTTAATCGCGCACCTGCGGATGCGGCAAGATCAGAAATTGCTCGCCAACGATCGCCTGTACACAGGCTTCGGCAACGTCTTCGGGCTCGATCATGCCGTCGATCGAGGCGACGCCGTCAGGGTTACTGGCAGTCATCGCCGTACGTACCGCCTGCGGGCAGAGCACCGATACTTTGATGCCCTGATCGGCGTGCGTGAAGGCCAGCCATTCGGCAAGACCCACGGCGGCATGCTTGGTGACGGCATAGGACGCGGAACCCACTTGCGACAGCAGACCCGCTGCCGAGGCGGTGTTGAGCAGATAACCACCCTCACGTGCCGCCATGCGCGGCACCAGATGACGCGCCGCAAAAACATGAGCCATCACGTTGACCGCCCAGATCTTCTCCCACTTGTTGTTATCGGTCTCTGCGCCGCCCTCGAAGCCGATTCCCGCGTTCGAGCAGAAGATGTCGATCGGCCCGACTTCAGTCTCTACTTCATCTATTAAAGAAATAATGCTTTTCTCAGCGGCAACATCGATCGTCGCTGCAAGACCGCGGATCGCGGCAGCGACTTGCTCTGCGCCATCACCATCCAGATCGGCACAGATCACGCGCTTGGTACCCTCGGCAGCAACGCTCCGCGAGTGCTTTGCCGATTCCACTCGCGGCACCCGTGACCACCACCACTTTATCTTTGATTTGCATGCGTCCCGCCTCGCCCGACGCGCTTCAGCGCTCGCGACGTCGAAATTGATAGCCGCCCGATGCAGGCACACGGAAGACGACACTGCCGTCAGCACGTACGCCGCCCTCCTCGTACCAGATCTGATCGCGGGCGATGACGATACGTGCACGAATCGTCATGTCGGTACGCGTTTGTTGAGAAATGATGCGGCACACGGGCGGAATCTCGCCGATGAAGACGTCGGCATGACGGCGGAACGGCAAGCGACAAACCGGCGGGTACGGAATCAGATCTTGGCGGGTAATCTCGCGCAAAGCAGTCTTGGGCCTCAATTGCGCATCACGCCAGCGCGCAGGATCGCGCAGGGTGTAAAAATCCACTAACACCGCATTGCGCTGCGGGTCGATTTCGAAGGCCCAGATACGCTGCCGCTGCAGCGCGCCCTGTGGGCTACTGAGCGGCCATTGCAGATACACCACATGCCGACACCCAAGGCCGGCGCCTCGACTCGCGCGAAGAGCGGATAGAGAAGATCAGGCGCCTTCGCAGGATCGGCGGCGCTCTCGAGCAGGGAGTTTTCGCCGCGCTCGACCTGCTGCCGATTGTCGAACTCCCCGATCACCCAACCGAGCAGAGTTTCGAGTTCACTCTCGAGGGCGGTACCTGCTGGCTGCGCCGCAACACCGTGTACCGAGAACGTCAAGAAAGCTAGCGCGGTCGCGAGGGCAAAAATTATCCTCATTGTCAAAGATTAACCTGATTTCGGAGCTATTCGGTAATTGCCGCGAGAAAATATCTTTTCGTTCGTTCCGGATGCTCCCACCTGCCCCACATGGTTCATACCTTGACTTGAACTACGTTGTAGTTATATCGTGATTATTAAATACGTCAAATTCGATTGGAATATTGAGAAAAGCCGGCCCAACAAAGCGAAGCATGGCGTCTCTTTCGAGGAAGCAAAGACCGTTTTTAGGACGAAAACGCTCGCCTCATCGCCGACGACACGCACTCGATAGACGAAGACAGATTTGTGCTACTGGGTCTCAGCCTCGCGTTGAGGCTACCCGTGGTGTGCAACTGTTACCGTGAATCAGATCACGTCATTCGCATCATTTCCGCAAGAAGAGCCAGCCAAACAGAGCGGCTCACCTACCTGAGACTTCTGCCATGAAAAAGCGTCACGACTTCTCGCAATCCAAACCCAACCCATACGTCAAAAAGGCGAAGCGCCAAGTCACGATCAGACTCGACGAATCGACCATCGACTACTTCAAGGGCTTGGCGATTGAGACGGGTATTCCCTATCAAAATCTGATCAATCTATATCTGCGCAACTGTGCAGCAGACAAGAAGCGATTGAAGCTGGATTGGGCTGCCTGACACACGGGGTCACAAAGCCGGCGTCAGCCGATGCAACTTCCCGGCCGACTCGGACAGCACATAAAGCGCGCCGTCGGGGCCTTCGCGTACATCACGCACGCGGCCGAGACCCGCGATGCGCTCCTCGCCGATGACGGTGTCGCCATTCAGGGTGAGTCGCACCAGCGCCTGACCGGCGAGCGCCCCGAGAAAAAGACTATCGCGCCACGCCGGAAACAACGCG
Source organism: Gammaproteobacteria bacterium (assembly GCA_016874175.1). Lineage (GTDB taxonomy): Bacteria > Pseudomonadota > Gammaproteobacteria > Steroidobacterales > Steroidobacteraceae > UBA964. The sequence goes on from VGUP01000150.1 coordinate 4,345, forward strand.
CCCGTGTAGAACGTGAGACCCGAAGGCGCGATCGACGGGATCCACGTTTTCAGGGCTTTGGGGATATCGGCACGCTCGGTGCCCTCGCCAATCTGCTTGCCCAGCCCGTAGGTACGACCGTACGTGATCAACGGCCAGCCGTAGTTTCGCCCGGCACGCAAAATATTGAGCTCATCGCCGCCTTGTGGACCGTGCTCATGCGCCCAAAGTTCACCGGTGCGTGGGTGCAGCGCCGCGCCCTGCACATTACGGTTACCGTAAGTGAAGATCTCGGGTAGCGCACCCTCGCGCTTGGCGAATGGATTGCCTTCGGGAACGGCACCGGTTTCGGTGATGCGCAGCACAGTGCCGAGATGATTGCCCAAGTTTTGCGCCTCGTCCTGCCGAGCACGATCACCGAGCGTCACGAACAAGTCGCCGTTTCGATCCCAAACAAGTCGCGAGCCGAAATGCTGACCTGCGCTCGCCTTGGGCTTTTGCACGAAGATGATCTGCACATCGCTCACGCTGCAGAGATCGCGCTGA
>VGUP01000151.1 GCA_016874175.1 Gammaproteobacteria bacterium
TAGTCAAAGATCAAAGAAAGATACGCGAGAGTAAGAATTCGGTTTTGACGTGACTATTTGATGTATCTGCGTTTGGCATTTGTCGTTTAAACGACAATGGGGTGTCCGCAGCTCATCTCATCACGTTCTCATCTCTGCGGGGGCCTGCCCTTGGCCGATCAGCACATCGACCCGCGGAAGCTCACGTTAGGATCTCCTCGGTCGCGGATCTCTGCTTGCCCATCGTCCACGTCTCCTGTCCCTTTTTTGAACATCAAACATGGACCGAAAATACCGGGTCAGGTCACTCTGACTTAACTTCTAAATGCTTTTGAAATCAAAACTAGTAAGGCTAATGGCCAGGCAACAATACCAAGTACTGCTTCGCGGATTTGAATACCGAGCGTTTTACGAATTCTGCAGTCTTCCGCATCTAGGTACCCTTTTTCCCTCCGCCAATCCAGCCACCGACATAACGGGAATACGACCGCGCCGATAAGTAAGTACAAAAATATTGCTCTCATTGTTTTCCAGCCAACTGCATACATTCCCTCCGAATCTCAAATAGTTGATTCTTTTTCGCCTCTGAGTCTGGAATATCTTCTACGGTCGCTTCCCACGCCTCCACGCACTTGTCTACGTCGCCCTTTTGCGTGCAGCCTGCGACCGCTAGTAACCCTATTGCTGCTGCTTTCATGGCTCATCCCTCTGCCTTCAGTTATTTGCCCGGAGTTAGTTTGTAGTCGCAGACGTATTTCATCACGGCTGAATACGCTGTACCGGGTGCCACAAAAGTCCACTCGCCCTCATCCATCGAAGCCAAAGTATACCCGGTTGCGAAAGCCCCAGAGAAATTAGTTTGCGTCACATTTTGGATTCGCTCATCGGCGCAATCGAACTCCTTTAATCCCCGTGCCGAAAGAAATCCACCCTCTAAATTTCGCTCGGAATAGGCGTTTATCACCCATGCGCGCCGAAACATTCCGTCCTGTCGAATTGACTCCGTTAAGACGAAAACACTGGAGTAACCCGAGTTTCCTGCCCAGAACCAGCGACCACCAGGCGTAACAACTGTTTCCTCATTCAAGCCAGTCGCCGAATGCGATTGGATATCCCTTCGCAGAAATAAACGCTCCCTGACCGTTAGGCTCGTCTTGTTTGTACTCACCGACGTACTTCATGCCACTACGGTAGGTCATCGTTCCGTTACCGTTCCGCTTGTCGTCGCTGAACTGACCGACGTACTTCGCCCCGTCGGGCCATGTCTTCGTTCCCTGACCGTTGCGCTTGTTATCTTTCCACTCACCGATGTACCGCGCGCCGTCGGGCCACGTGTATGTCCCCTGACCGCTCGGCTTGTCATCTCTGAACTGACCTTCGTACTTCGCCCCGTCGAGAAACGTATGCGTTCCAAAACACCCCGTCCACACGGATGACGTATCCGTCGGACACGGTGGTAGCGACGACTGCGCGTGACCGTCTAGCCACGCTGTTGCGAGGAGAAGCGCGAAGAAGATTCGGGTCTTCACTCAATCCTCCCGTTTGTCGGCTATCTCCCCGTCTCTCGCGTCTAGTTGACGCTGGTGCCATCGCTTAAACGCAGCGAAAACCATCATCCGAAAATTACGGCGACTGACTGTTGGAACACCGAGGGCATCTGCGGCAGATATTGGACATTTATTGGACACGAAGCCTTTCGACACACGTAAGCCACTGTTTTTATGGCGCTCCTTACGGGATTCGAACCCGTGTTACAGCCTTGAGAGGGCTATGTCCTGGGCCTCTAGACGAAAGGAGCGTGAGTGCTGAACAGCAGGCCAGAAAGGCGCGTTATTATATGCCGCCGCCGGGATTGCTCAAGCGGCCCGTAGCCTAAAACCTCAGCTCTCAGCCCAACGCGGACAACCACAGAATTGACTTCCGATCACGCCTCGATTGAGGCCGTTCCTTGTCTCGCGAACATCATTCCGCGAGACTCCCATCCGATCTCGCGTTCGAAGATCTCGCCCGATGCCCTGCGAGTGCTGTACCGCCTGCGCGAAGCCGGTTTCGAAGCCTATCTGGTCGGCGGCTGTGTGCGCGATCTCACCCTCGGGCTCGAGCCCAAGGATTTCGACGTGGCGACCAATGCGCTGCCCGAGCAGGTCCGGCGCCTCTTTCGCAATTGTCGATTGGTTGGACGACGCTTTCGGTTGGCGCATGTTTTCTTTGGTCGCGAGATCATCGAGGTCGCGACCTTTCGCGCATCCGGCGCGCCGCCGCAGGACGAGGAAGTCGTGCTCGAAGAGGGTACGGACGAGCTCGCGGGTGACGAGGCAGTCAGCGACGACGCCGGTATCGACGACGCCGGCAACGACGAAGTGGCGGTCGAGGATTCGCGTGATGTCCACGATTTCGACGAGTCGGTCGATCGCGTGGTCGATCAAAGCGGCCGTATCTTGCGCGACAACATCTACGGCACGATCGACGATGACGTCTGGCGCCGCGACTTCACCTGCAATGCGCTCTACTACAACATCGCCGATTTTTCGGTGTGGGATTACGCCAACGGTTTCGAAGATATCAAGGCCAAACGCCTACGCCTGATCGGCGATCCGGAAACGCGTTACCGCGAGGATCCGGTGCGCATGCTGCGCGCCGCGCGCTTCGAGGGCAAACTCGATTTTTCGATCGAACCGGCTACCGCCGAGCCCATCCTCAGGCTGCGTGAGTTGCTGGCGGGTGTACCGCCGGCGCGGCTCTTCGATGAAACTTTGAAGTTATTTTTGACCGGCCACGGGGCGGCCAGTTACCGCGTGCTGCTCGATCGTGGCTTGCTCGATGTGCTGCTTCCCAATGTCGCGGCTTTCGCGCGTCGTCACCCGGGTAGCGCACCACAGCGCATGCTCGTGCAGGGGCTCATCAACATGGATGAGCGCGTGCGCGCTGATCGACCGGTCACGCCGTCGTTTTTGTTTGCCCTGTTGATGTACGGGCCGATCGGGCTCGAAATCGAAAAGCGCCCGCGCAGCGAGTGGCATGAAATCTCGACGATTCTCGAGGCGGTCGATTCGGTGGTCCGCGAGATTTACGGCCGCGTCGCCATCCACCGAAGATTCATTCTGGGGGTGCGCGACATGTTCGCGCTGCAACCGCGTCTCGAAGCGCCGCGCGGGCGGCGTGCCCTGCGCACGCTTGAGCATCCGCGTTTTCGCGCAGCCTTCGATCTGTTGCAGCTGCGCGCGCAGTTCGGCATGGCCGATCAGGCGCTCGTCGAGTGGTGGGCGCGGATGCAGGCCGCCAATCCGCAGCAGCGCGTCACGATGAGGGAAGCGCTCAGTCGCGAGAGTACGGGCGCCAACAGTGGTCCGGGTGGCGGCGGTCTCAGGCGCGTCGGCCGACGTCGCGGCCGCGATCGCGGCGGTCGCGGGCGTGGCGGGCCAGCTTCGGGCTGAGTCGCAGCGTGCGTGCAGTTTGGCATCCGGCCTACATCGGGCTCGGCAGCAACCTGGGTGAATCGCGAGGCTGTATCGAGCGTGCCATCCTCAAGATCGATCAATTCGCTGACACGCGAGTGATCGCACGCTCGGCGTTTTATCGCAGTGCGCCTTTCGGGCCGATCGCTCAAGCGCCATTCATCAATGCCGTTGTCGGGGTACTGACGGGCATGGAACCGCTCGCCTTGCTGCGTGCCTTGCGTGCACTCGAAGTGCAGCTGGGTCGCAGCCCGCCGCGGCAGCGCTGGGGTCCGCGCGAGATCGATCTCGACCTGCTGTTGCACGGCGACACCCGTGTCGATACCGCCGAGCTAACCTTGCCCCATCCCGGGATACCAGAGCGGGATTTCGTTCTGTATCCTCTTCGAGATATCGCTCCGCCGTTGCAGATTGCAAGTCTCGGTCGTGTGACCGAGCTCGCAGCGCGGGTGCCTGATCGGGGGATCGAGCGGCTCGACTGAGACATGGCGGACAACGTCTCTCACCGGTATATTGTCATCGAAGGGCCGATCGGCGTCGGCAAGACCTCGCTCGCCAAGCGCTTGGCCGAGACGCTCAATGCCGAACTGATCCTCGAGCAGGCCGAGACCAATCCCTTTCTCGAACGCTTTTATCGAAACCCCGTGAGCGCGGCACTGCCCGCGCAGCTGCATTTTCTATTCCAGCGCGTGCAGCAGTTGTCATCCCTGCGGCAAGACGATTTGTTCGCCGTCGTTCGCGTATCCGATTACCTGCTGGAAAAAGATCGGCTGTTCGCGCGCGTCATCCTTGATGAATCGGAGTACGCGCTCTACGAGCAGATCTATTCGCGGGTGGTGTCCGATCCGCCGCGACCGGACCTGGTGCTCTATCTACAGGCCCCGGTCGATGTACTGCTTGAGCGCATCGGTCGCCGCGGCATCAAGGCCGAGCAGCTGATCGAGCGCGCTTATCTCGAGAAGCTGAACGAAGCCTATGCGCGCTTTTTTCACGATTACGACGCGGCGCCGCTGCTAATCGTCAATGCGGCGGCGATCGACCCGAGTACGAGGGAGGGCGATTACGCCGAGTTGCTCGGAGCCGTCCGTCGCATGAAACGCGGACGACTGTACTTCAATCCGCTGCGACACTCGGTAATATGATCATTTGGGCCCGAAAAGGCCCTCTGGAATGCCACCACAGGGGCTCAATAGTTGTGAACCCGGTCGCAGTTTGGCGTGCAGATCATTGTTTTTACTGACTTTCGGATAGAATCGATCTGATATGCAAATTGCCACCAGCGTCGCGGAGGTCCGCGCAAAAGTAAAAGAGTGGCGCTCCGTAGGGCGCAAAGTCGGTTTCGTGCCGACCATGGGCAATTTGCATGACGGTCACTTGTCGCTGTGCCGATTGGCACGCAAGGTCACCCGTCACTACATCGTCA
>VGUP01000152.1 GCA_016874175.1 Gammaproteobacteria bacterium
TGCATGAAATTGTAGAGCGCGGCATTCAAAGCCTCACCGAGTGCATCGTGATCGACACCGCTCGGATCAATGAAAGCGACATCGTTACGCGCGAATCCGCCAAAGGGTTGCGGCGCAAGAGTCACGCCATAGGCCGCAGGCTCGCGACCCACCGGCGAATGCACCGTACAGGCAAAGCGATGGAAAAAGCCCGATTGAATGCAGCCCTCTTCGAATAGCTGCCGAACGTATTCGAGCGAGTCGACGGTCTCGCCCACGGTCTGCGTCGGAAATCCGTACATGAGATAGGCATGCACCAGGATGTCGGCATCGCTGAACGCCCGCGTGACCTGCGCCACCTGCGCCACCGACACGCCTTTTTTCATCAGTTGCAGCAGACGATCCGCGGCCACCTCAAGCCCCCCGGTGATCGCGATGCAGCCACTCCGCGCGAGCAAGCGACACACCTCGGGCGAGAAGGTTTTCTCGAAGCGGATATTTCCCCACCAGGAGATCACCCGGCCGCGGCGCAACAGCTCTGCGGCCATCGCCTTCAACGCCTTGGGCGGCGCAGCCTCGTCAGCGAAATGAAAACCGCTCTCCCCCGTCTCGGCGACCACGGTCTCGATACGATCCACGAGCAGCGCCGCATTCGCCGCCTCGTAACGTGAGATGTAATCGTGGGAGATATCGCAGAAGCTGCATTTCTGCCAATAGCAGCCGTGCGCGACGGTGAGTTTGTTCCAGCGTCCGTCCGACCAAAGACGATGGACTGGATTGAGCAGATCGAGCACCGAGAGATAGCGACCAAGCGGCAAACCATCCCAAGTCGGCGTACCGACCTCGGCAAAAGGCACGTCGGGCTCGCGGTGATCGACGTAGCGGACTGTGCTTGTGGCTTTGATTGCCACGGCGTCTTCGCGCAGAAACGTTCGCACCAAACGATCAGCGGATCGCCGGCCCTGCCAGTGCTCGATCAGCGCCAGCAGCGGTCGCTCGCCGTCATCGAGCGTCACCCGATCAAAGTAATCGAAGACCCATGGCTCGGCGAGATCACGCAACTCGGTGTTGACGTAACCCCCGCCTAGCACCAGCATGGTCTGGGGTGCTGCCGCACGAATCGATTGCGCAATACGAAACGCCCCGTACACCGCACCCGGAAACGGCACGGACAATAAAACGATGTCGGGGCGATGTCGCTGCAGCGCATCAAGCGTGAGCGCATGCAGACGTTGATCGATCAGATTGCGCGGCGCTGCAAGTGCCGTCGCCAGCGGCTCGAACGAAGGCTCGCTCGCGGCCAGTCGCTCGGCATAGCGTACGAACTCGAAGCCGGGATCGATCGCTTCGCGCAGCACATCCGCCAAATCATTGATGAAGAGCGTGGCGAGATGTCGGGCCCGATCATGATTGCCGAGTGCACCAAAGGCCCAGGCGAGCGGATCGGCCTCGTCGGCGTAGGCCTCAAGCGATTGAAAGCGCGGCCCCTCGGGCAGAAACTGTCGCGAGACGATCCGATGCGCCAAGGTCGGATCACGGCCCTGCAGAAAAGCGACCGTGCCGTCGATCGCCGCGTGGTACCCGGCGAACGCCGCCAAAAAGGCTTTCGATCGCGGGCCGCGCCGGCGCGCCGGAATCGCCTCGATCGCGCCACGCAACTCGGCAAGACCCTCGGCCGAGAGCAAGCCGAGTGCAAGCTCGATCGCGAGGTCTTCCTGCTCGGCGTCGAACCCTCGGGAGCGCAAAAATCCCGTGAGGTACGCCGTCGAGGGATACGGCGTATTGAGCTGCGTCATGGGCGGTATCAGCGCGAGCAACTTCGGGGCGTGGCGAGTCATCGCCGCATTATCCCCGCCCTCTCCGCAGCCCGCGACTTGAAATCGCCCGCAGCGACACCCATTGATGCGCTCGTGAGTGCAGCGCAAACCGTCACCACCGCAGACTTTCGCCGCGAAGTCATCGAAGCCTCGGCCACGAAGCCCGTATTGGTGGACTTTTGGGCGCCATGGTGTGGCCCCTGTCGCATGCTCGGGCCCGTGCTTGATCAACTCGCCGCCGAAACGCCGGGGCTGAAGGTGGTCAAGCTCAATACCGACGAGGAGCCCGAAGTCGCTGGCGCCTACGCGATTCGCAGCATCCCCGCGGTCAAGCTATTCCGCAATGGCCAGGTGGTCGATGAATTCGTCGGTGCACAACCCTTGGGCGCTGTGCGCGCATTCGTCGAACCGCATCTGCCGAAAGCGAGCGACGGTCCGCTGGCGATCGCCCGCGCGGCGCTCGCCGCGGGTCGCCCCCACGAGGCACAGTCGTTGCTCGAACCGCTGATGGCGTCGCTCCTCGCGCCACTCACTGCACCCGCGCCTACGCAGCCGCTCGCGCTCCGCGGGACTCCGGCCTCGACCGACGAAGTGCTGGTCGTCACCTTCGCGTCAGTGCTCGCCTGCATGGGCCGTGCCGCCGAAGCCCTGGGCTTGCTGCAAAGCCTGCGTCCGGCGGCGCAGAGCGATGCACCGGTGCGCGCGGCGTACGCTCTCGTGCATTTTTCGAATGTGGCGAGCTCGCCCGACGAGACCGATACCATTCAGACAGCGCGCGTGAACGCGGCCAAGTATTTCCTGCGTGCCGACAATGCACGCGGTCTCGAAACGCTGTTCGCGGCCGCCGAGCGCAATCGACGCTATGCGAACGCCGCAGGCAAAGACGATCTGCGCAAGGCGCTGGAATTATTTGATGCCAACGATCCGCAACTGCCGGCTGCTCGACGCCGGCTCGCCAGTCTGTTGCACTGACTCAGTACCGGACCGACTCAGGGCTCGACTGACTCAGTGCGCGAGTGACTTCAGGCGCTCGGTCTCGGCGTCACCGAGATAGGACTTGATCATGCGTCGCGCCAGATATAGCAGCGGGATCATCGCGATCGCGGCCAGCATTTTGTAGCTGTAGTTGACCATGCCGACCGCCAAAAACTGCGGAATGGGCCAGTGCTGCGGACCGAGCACAAAAGCGATGTACAGCACGACAAAACTGTCGATCAACTGCGACACCGCGGTCGAGCCCGTGGCCCGCAACCAGATGAGCTTCTCGCCGGTTACCGCGCGAATACGGCGGAATACGGTGATATCCACCAACTGACCGATCAGAAAGGCCCCGATCGAACCGATGATCGTCCACAGTCCCTGACCGAACACCTGCGCGTAAGCGTGCTGGATATCAGGTACGCCGAGATCGCGATTGGCCTCGACCCAAAACCCCGCCGGTGCAAGACCGATCGAGACGTAGGCCACCATGAAGGCGTAGGCAATGAAACCGACCGCGACCCATGAAATGAGTCGCACGCCTTTCACACCATAGTATTCGTTGATGACATCGGTCATCACGAACACGATTGGCCAAACCAGCACACCGGCCGTGAAATTGAGCGTCCCCGAGACACCGAGCAAAGACCACTCAAAGGGTGCAATCCCGAGCGTCCCCTCGAGCGAGAAGATCTTCACGCCCACAAACTCGGCCAAGATCGCGTTCGTCAAAAAGAACCCGGCCAGCACCACAAACAGCCGGTTCGCTCTTTGATCGGAAACATGCACGGTGTCTACTTTGGGTCAGCCGAACGCGCTGAAATCATCAGTACGGCGTGCAGAAGCAATGCGCATAAAGCTGGTTACCGAGTGCATGCCGATTGAAACGCAGCACGCTGCGCTCGATGGGCCCGAAGTCGCGTCGCGTAGCGGTGAGCGCGGCGCGCGTCGGCGTATCAAAACCGACAACGCTGCCCAACGCCAAACCGCCCAGGCTATCGACATCGAACGCCCGCAGCAGTAAAGCCGCCGCCGAGACCTGAAGATTGCTCAGCACCGTCTGCGCGAAGCTCTTATCGGGTTCGAGGTAGTCACGCTCGTACTTGCCTTCGCTGAGACCCGCACGCTTCGCCGCCGAGGCCACCGCCTCATCGAACGAGCCGAGCTTGTCTACCAAACCGAGACGCAGTGCATCGCGACCGGACCACACGCGGCCTTGCGCAATGGCATCGACCTCGTCACGCGTCTTTTTACGACCCGCCACGACTTTGCCGAGGAACTCCTCGTAGCCGTGCTCGATAACCGACCGCAGCAACATCGCTGGCGCCGGCCCAACGGGGCGATCGAGACGCAACTCCCCCGAGAACGGCGTCGTCCCGACCCCATCGACGCCGATACCCAGTTTTTCGAAAGTGCGCGGCGCCGTTGGGAACAGACCAAAGATTCCGATCGAGCCGGTAATAGTCGCGGGGCTCGCCCAGATCTCATCGGCGGGTGCCGAAATGTAGTAACCACCGGAGGCGGCCAGGTCACCCATCGAAATCACCACCGGCCGCTTGGTGCGCTTAAAGGCCAGCAGTTCGCGGTAGATTTGCTCGGAGGCCGTCACGCTACCGCCGGGGCTGTCGATGCGCAGCACGAGCGCCTTGATATCTTTATCGAGGCGCGCTTTGCGGATGAGCTCGGCCGTCGCATCGCCGGAAATAATGCCACCGCCGCCACTGCCATCGACAATCTCGCCAGATCCCACGACCACGGCCACGCGGGTGTCGGGATGCTTGGAAATCTTGTCCTCGGCACGTACCACGCGCAGGTAATCTTTGAGGCCGACTGAACGATAGGTTTCTTTGTCCTCGTCTTTCGAGGACAGCGCGATCACCCGCTCTTCGATCTGCAGCGGGGTCTTGAGCGCCGTGACAAGCTTGGCATCGAGGGCGACCTTGGCGGTGTCACCCTTAGTGTCACGCGCGCGCTCGGCGACCGTCTCGGCATAGCTGCGCAGCTCTTCAGGTTTGAGCCCGCGCGCCTTAGCGACTGCCGTCACATAGCTGTCCCACAAAGAATTGACGAA
>VGUP01000153.1 GCA_016874175.1 Gammaproteobacteria bacterium
ACCGGCGCTGCGTGTACGAATTCGTCAGGCGTTCGCGTTGGGTTCGCACGAAGTGACCAACGAAGAATTCCGCGCCTTCTTGGCTGCAACTCGGCAGCAGCCCAAATATTCGTGCGCCACACAGGGTGTCGACGATGAGCCCGTACGGTGCGTGACGCCCCAGGACGCTGAACGCTATCTGTTGTGGCTGTCGGCGCGCAGTGGTCGGCGTTATCGCTTGCCCAGCGAGAGCGAATGGGAATACGCCTTGCGCGCCGGTACGGATACCGCCCGCTTCTGGAGCGGTCGGGATTCGCATGAAGGCATTTCGATCTCTCGCGCCTGTGATTTCGGTAACGTCAAAGATGTGACGGGACGCGCGATCGCGTCGCCCGGCCCTTGGGCGCGCTGTACAGATAGTTTTCTAGGTCTTGCGCCGGTAGCACAATTTTCTGCCAATCCGTGGGGATTCTTTGACCTCACCGGAAATGTACGCGAGCTACTCGCCGATTGCTACACCGCAAGCTATAAGGGTCGGCCGGCCGATGAGCGCGCCTGGCGGTGGGCGGACTGTTCGCTGCGCGCGGTACGCGGTGGGTCTTGGAAGTCGCGACCTTTCGATGTGCGCAGTGCTGCCCGTGATCGAATTGCGGTGACGGCACCGGCCGCGGACTGGGAAGACGTCGGGCTTCGCGTCGCGAGGGACTGACAGGTTTGAGGCGGTATGTCGCACGAGGCCTTGTGATGCTCTAGCCTATACTCGTCGTATGGCCAGAATCATCATCATTGCCTTGCTTGTGATCGGCGCGTTGCTGTTGTGGCGTAGTTGGCGCAACAAGCAGTAACTCCGCGCTGATTACTTTTTCGGCTTTTTCGCTTCCTCGATGACCTTTTCTGCGACGTTGCGCGGTACGAGGTCATAGTGCGAGAACTCCATCGTGTACGACGCGCGACCACTCGACATGGCGCGCAGTTGACCGATGTAGCCAAACATTTCGGAGAGCGGCACGGTCGCGACCACCGCGATGTTGGTGCCACGCTCGAGCTGATCCTGGATCGAACCGCGACGGCGGTTGATGTCGCCGATGACATCGCCCAAGTAATCGCCCGGGGTGACCACCTCGACCTTCATCACCGGCTCGAGCAGAACCGGTCCCGCCTTCGGCAGAGCCTCGCGGAAGCAGGCCTTGCCAGCGATTTCGAAGGTCAGCGCATTCGAGTCGACGTCGTGGTAGCTGCCATCGAACAGCGTGGCGCGGAAGTCCACGGTTGGGAACTTCGCGAGCACACCCTCTTCGAGCTGCATCTTGAGGCCCTTTTCGACCGACGGCACGTACTCGCGTGGCACTGAACCGCCGACGGTGGCGTCGACGAACTCGAAGCCCTTGCCGCGCTCGAGCGGCTCGAACTTGATCCAGACTTCGGCGAACTGACCAGCACCACCTGTCTGTTTCTTGTGGACGTACTGCTGTTCGATCGCTTTGGTGAAGGCTTCGCGGTAGGCGACTTGCGGCTCGCCCATCATGCCTTCGACACTGAACTCGGTGCGCATGCGATCGAGTGTCACGTCCAGGTGCAACTCACCCATGCCACGCAGAATGGTCTGGCCGGTTTCGCGATCGGTCTCGAGACGCAGCGAGGGATCGGCGCGCACCATCTTGCCGAGCGCTGCGCTGAACTTCTCGAGTTCGCCCTTGATCTTGGGCTGCACCGACACGCTGATCACGGGCTCGGGGAAGCGCATGCGCTCGAGCACCACCGGGTTGTCGGTATCGCAGAGCGTGTCCCCGGTATCGGTTTCGGCGAGCGAGACGAGCGCGATGATGTCACCGGCGCGCGCCTCTTCGATGGCGTTCGCCTCTTTGGCGAACATCTCGACCATACGGCCGATCTTTTCGCGCTTACCGCGCGTGGTGTTGGTGATCGACATGCCCTTGGCGAGCACGCCTGAGTAAACGCGCACGAAGGTCAGCGCGCCGTAGGCATCGTTGATGACTTTGAACGCGAGTGCGGCGAACGGCTCGTCATCGGAGCAGACACGCTCGCCGATCGGGTTACCGTCGGCGTCGACCGTATTGATGGCCGCGACGTCGGTCGGCGCCGGCAGGTAGTCAACGACAGCATCGAGAACTTGGGTAACGCCCTTGTTCTTGTATGACGAGCCGCAGAGCACCGGGTTGAACGCGCCGCTGACCGTGCCTTTACGCAGGCAGGCGATGAGGGTTTCGACGGAAGGATCTTTTTCTTCGAGGAGATAGGCTTCCATCGCCGCATCGTCCATCTCGAGACAGGTATCGACGAGTTCTTTGCGGTAGTCGGCGATCTTGCCGAGCAGCTGACGGTCGCTCGGTACGGTGATGTTGAGTTTGTCGACGATATCGGGGGTGATGTCGAGTTCCGCCGGCTTGGCGTCACGATCGTCGGAGTCCCAAACCAGCGCCTTCATGTTGACGAGGTCGATCATGCCCTTGAAGTTGTCTTCGGAGCCGATCGGCAACTGCACCGGCAGCGGGCGTGCCCCGAGACGCTTGTTGATCATGTCGACGCAGCGGGTGAACGAGGCGCCACTGCGATCCATTTTGTTGACGTAGCAAATGCGCGGTACGCCGTAGTTGTCGGCGAGACGCCAGTTGGTTTCGGACTGCGGCTCCACGCCGGCCACGCCGTCGAATACCACTACCGCGCCGTCGAGCACGCGCAGCGAGCGATTCACTTCGATGGTGAAGTCGACGTGCCCCGGGGTGTCGATGACGTTGATCTTCTTCTTGCGCCAGAAGGTCGAGACCGCGGCGCTCTGAATGGTGATGCCGCGCTTTTGTTCCTGCTCGAGGTAGTCGGTGGTCGTCGAGGACTTGAGGTCCTTGGTGTCGTGCACGTCGACGATCGTGTGCTTGCGCCCCGTGTAATAGAGGATTCGCTCGGTGGTGGTGGTCTTGCCCGCATCAACGTGGGCGATGATGCCGATGTTGCGGATGTCGGCAAGAGGAGTAGTACGAGGCATGGCAGGTTCCGTCTGTCAGTAAGGTGGGGGCACGCGTAAACCCCCCATTGTAGACGGAAATATTGCGATCAATCGACAGGTAGGGGTCAGGCCGTCCTCAGCCGGACCAGTTTTCCGGGGCGTGAGCGGGTGATCTCCCCGTCACGGATGACTTCCACCCCGGCGACCCAAGTCGCGATGTACCCACGAGACTTTTGCAGCAGGCGCCGGCCGCCTCCGGGCAGGTCGCGGACGATCTTCGGTACCTCTGGGGCGATGCGTGCAGGATCAAGCAGATTGAGATCGGCGCGCATCCCGGGCGCGATGACCCCGCGATCCACGAGGCCGATATGTCGCGCATTACGCCGCGTCAACATTTCGACCAACTGCTCCGGCGCCAGTCGCCCCGCAGCGCGATCGCGCGCCCAGTGGCTCAGCATGAAGGTCGAGGTGCTCGCATCGCAGATGCTGCCGACGTGGGCGCCCGCGTCGGAGAGACCATAGCGCGCGCGCGGATGCGTCAGCATCTCGCGTACCACGGCGAGCGAGCCTTCGTTGTAATTGAAAATCGGGAAGTGGATAAGATTGTTACCCTCGTCGGCACAAAGAAAATCGTAGATCGCCTCGAGCGCACGGCAGCCACGCTGCTGTGCGACGGCGTACAAGCTACGCGACAGCGGCGGTTCGTAGTCGACGGTCGCGGCCGCGGAGACCAGCGGGAACATGCGAGCGGCGATCATCTCGATGCGCGCCAGCAGCACATCGACCAGCGGTGGAATCGAGCTGCCATCGCCAGCCAAGCGACCCGATTTTTCGGCGAGGATACGCGCCTTGCGTACTGAATCGCGCAGCGCTGCAGCCCGCTCGGCGAGCGGCAGGTTTGCGACTTCAATGTAGCCCGGAAAACCCATCAGCGGATGGAAGGTGGTATCGAGTCCGAGAATCAGTCCGATGCCCCGGGGGCTTGCTTGCAAGGACAAGGGCAGCCCGCGGGCGACCGCATCCTCGGTGCGCGCACGAATCGCGCGCCACTGCTCGCCGCCCGGATCGCGTTGCAGCCAGGTCATCGACAGCGGTTTGCCGCTCTCGCGCGCCAGTATCTCGACGAGATCAAATTCGTTGGCGAAGCCCTCGGGGCCGTGCAACAGATTGAAATCGCTGACCACCTGCACGACGCCATGATCAAGTCCGTGGAAGGCGCGCGCGATGCCGGCAAGTTCGGTGGCGGCGGCCTCGGAGGCCGGCGTCGCCAGTCCCGCCGTAGTGCGATGGTTGTCGGTACGGCCGGTGGAGAAGCCCGCAGCGCCCGCTTGTAGCGCTTCGCGCAGCAAGGCTTGCATGGCCGCGATATCGTCCGCCGTTGCTGCCTGCTGGGCCAGCGCACGCTCGCCCATCACCGCCATGCGTAGCGGATCGTGTGGAACTTGCACCAGAAAATCGAGACTGTGTGGCACGCGCTCGAGTGCCGCCATGTACTGCGGGAAGCTCTGCCAATCGAAGCTCACGCCTTCGGCGAGCGCGGCGCCCGGGATTTCTTCGACGCCTTCCATCAAAGAAATCAGGCCATCGACGGCACGCTGTCGATCGCCCGGCGCGAGCGGTGCGAAACCTACGCCGCAGTTGCCGAACACCAGGGTCGTTACGCCGTGCTGAATGCTCGGGTCGAAGGTTTCATCCCAGCTTGCCTGACCGTCGTAATGCGTGTGCAGATCGACGAAGCCGGGCGTCAACCAAGCGCCTTGTGCCGACAGGCGTTTTTGTGCTCGGCCACCGACGCGGCCGACTTCGCGGATCGTACCGTCGGTAATGGCGACGTCGGCCGTGTATGCGGCGACGCCGGTACCATCGAGT
>VGUP01000154.1 GCA_016874175.1 Gammaproteobacteria bacterium
TTCGCTCGGACTCGGCGCGCAGCAGGCACTGGCGGGCATGGGTTATCTCTTTGGCATCGAATTCAGCCCGCTCAATCAGATCCTGCTGATCGTCTCGATTGCTGCCGTGACCACGCTCTCGGTGGTACTGGGTTTGGAGGTCGGCGTCAAATGGCTGAGCCTGATCAACATCGCCCTGGCGGCGGCGCTCTGTGTGTTCGTGATCGCGGTAGGCTCCACGAGCGCCATCATCGCGGGCTTGGCACAATCCGTTTCAGCCGTCGCTCGCGATTTCATTGATCTTGCCAGTGTCGGCGGCCGGAGCGACGGTCCGTTCTTCCGTGATTGGACGATTTTTTATTTGGCGTGGTGGACGGCTTGGGCGCCGTTCGTCGGCATGTTCATCGCGCGTATCTCGCGCGGACGAACCGTACGCGAGACGGTGTTTTACGTCGTGCTGTTGCCGTCCATCGTCTCGGTGATCTGGTTCACGGCATTCGGTACGGTAGCAATTGAACAGATCGTGAGCGGTGGCCATCAGGCGCTCATCGACGCCGAGCTGCCGCTCAAACTGTTCGTGATGCTGAGCGACTTGCCGCTCGCCCAAATCTCGAGCCTCATCGGGATCGTGCTCGTCATAGTGTTTTTCATCACCTCCTGGGACTCGGGCACCTTGGTGCTCGACGCCTTGAGCGCCGGTGGCAAGACCGACACCCGTAAGGTCCAGTCCGTGTTTTGGATCATCGTGGTGGGGGCGGCGGCGGTTGCGCTGCTGCTCGGCGGTGGCCTGCGCTCGCTGCAGTCGGGCTCGGTGGTCACAGGCCTGCCATTCATGATCGTGATCACGCTGATTTGTGTCGGTACGCTGCGCGGCCTCGCCAAGGCTCGTCGCAGTGAGGAGCAAGTCGACAAGCGTTGAGGTAGAGCTATGCGACGAGGCATTTTTTTGGTCTGGCTGCTGGGAATCGCGATGTTTGCGACCAGTGCGGTAGCGGCGGACGCCACCAAGCCATGGGGCGCTGAGCGCAAGAGCACGGTGCTCGCGAGCGGTATGCGCATGGGGTACGTCGAGCACGGTGAGCCCGGCAAACCAGTGCTGCTGTTTCTGCACGGCTACACCAACAGCTCGCTCGGCTATTTGCCGCTCGGACGTTTGTTGGCCACGCGCTATCACGTTTTCCTACTCGACCAGCGCGGGCATGGCGAGACCGACAAGCCCGAGTGCTGCTACACGCGCCTCGATTACGCGCACGATGCCAAGCTGTTCCTCGACAAGATGGGGATTTCGCGGGCGCATGTCGCGGGACACTCGCTTGGTGGCGTGGTGGCGCAAACGTTCGCAGCCTTTTGGCCGGAGCGCCTGCATAAGTTGATGGTGATCGGCTCGACCATCGGGCGGCGCAGCCTGCCGAGTCCCGATTCACCACCGTATCCGCCAACATTCGGGCTGCTCGATGCCGAGATCCGCGCGCTCAAAGATCCGATCGATCCTGATTCCGCTTTCATGAAGGCGTGGTGGGAGGTGCCGGGGCTAGACCCGCAGATCCAGTTCCACATGCGACGTGAGTCGGCACGGATCCCGGCGCATCTCTGGCGTGCGATGCTCGATCAGGGCGAGGTGTCGCGTGATCTGCGACCGACCGCCAAGAAAATCACGGCACCGACCTTGCTGCTGTTCGGCGGCAAGGACGCGCTCTTCAAAACCGCCGACAACAAAGAATTGATGCTCTGGCTGCCGCACGCCGAAGTGGTCACGCTAGAGCCCCTGGGGCACTCGTTGCCTGAGCAGGACCCGAAAGCGGTCGCCGAGGTACTGTTCCGTTTTCTGCAGTAGCGCAAGCGGGCCTTAGTCGGCCTCGTCGAGTCCCAGTGACATTTGCGTGCTAGCGCTAGTTGTAGCGGTAGTTGCGGCTTTAGCTTTAGTCGTCGCCCGGGCTTCGGCGCGGCGACGCGTCTCGGTCGGTCGGTTGCGACTGCCGAGCCTGCGGAACACTTCCTGCGCTTGGTCGCGAAAGTCTTCACCGCGCCAATAGGGCGCCATTTTTTGGCGAGCGGCTCGCGCAGTCGCTTCGTGATCGACCACGGGCGGCGGATAGTCGCGCGGCGGGCTGTCGGCTTTCCAAGGTTCATGGATGAGTTCGTCCGGCAGATTGCGCAGTTCCGGCAGGTAGCGACGGATGAATTTGCCCTCAGGGTCGTGTTCGATCGATTGCTTCACCGGGTTGTACATGCGCACAGCGTTGATTCCGGTGACGCCAGACTGCATCTGGAATTGACTGTAGTGAATGCCGGGCTCGTAATCGGTGAAGAGTTGTGCGAGCACCGGCGCCGTACGTCGCCAATCGAGCCAGAGGTGATAACTGGCAAATGACACGAGCAGCGCCCGCATGCGAAAGGTGATCCACCCATTCGCTTGCAAGGAACGCATACAGGCGTCGATGAGCGGATAGCCAGTACGCCCCGCGTGCCAGGCATCAAAAAAATCAGCGCGAAACTCGCTCTCGCGCATGCCCTCGAACGCGGGGTGCATGCAGCGGAATTCGATCGCGGGCTGCTGCTCCAGTTTTTGCACGAAATGACAGCGCCAGGCGAGTCGCGATCGAAACGCCTGCAGCTGCTGCGCCCAGTCGGCGCTGCCCGGGTTGGGTTCGCTCGCGAGTAGCGCTTGGCGCGCGGCGGTCGCCTGGTCGATCTCGCGCACCGACAGGGTGCCGTAAGCGATATGGGCACTCAAACGCGAGCAGTGACGGACCGAGATTCCGGGCTTGGAGATGGTCCGCATGTAACGACTGGAGCGCGACTGCAAAAAACTTTCGAGTACGGCGAGGCCCTCGCGCCGACCACCGGCTTGCACTCGGCCTGCTGTGGCCATGCCCACGAGCGGCTCTTCGAGCGCAGCCGAACTTCGGTCGTTTGCCTGCTCCTCGTTAGCGATGGCAAAGAAACGGAGTTGAGTCGGGGCCGCTAGGCGAGGTGCCTGCATCACGGCGTTACGGGCCGCCGCCCAGCCGTCGCGATTTCGCAGATGCCGCACGACGCCATTCGCCGGCAGTTCCTGCCAGCGAATGCCCTCCGTGCGACACCACGAGGCAACCTGACGATCGCGCGCGAATGTCCAAGCGTTGCCAGTCTCTTCATGCGACCACAGTGCAAACGGGCCGATCCGTGTTTTGAGCTGGCGCAGAACTTCGATGGCCTCGCCGCGCTCGACCTGCAGCAAGCCGCCGAGTGATCGCAAGGCGTTTTGCAGATCGCGGAGTGAACTTTGAATGAACTGCCAGTGTCGGGAGGAGCTGTCGGCTTGTGTCCAGAGCTGGGGTTCGACGATATACAGGGGCAACACGGGTCCGCGCGCGGCAGCTGCCAGGAGCGGCGCGTGGTCGTGGAGGCGTAGGTCGCGCTTGAACCAGACAATTTGCGGGTGCATCGGAAGATGAGGATTCTCCACGGTTGCGCTTCCGCATGAAACCGCGCTCATGGCTTTCGTGGCCCGCCTCTGTGACTCTGTCGTAGACTCGGCTCAGCGAACCGGCGCAGGGCGTGGATCATGTTGGGTTTGATGCAGGATCAACCGCTGTTGATTTCGCGGTTCATCGATTTTGCGGCGCGACACCATGGCGATGTCGAAATGGTGTCCCGGCGGGTCGAAGGTGACATTCACCGCTACACCTATCGCGACGCACAGCGCCGCTCCAAACAATTGGCCAAAGCCATCGATACCGAGGGTCTTGCGCAGTCGGCCCGTGTCGCGACACTCGCCTGGAACGGCTATCGGCATTTCGAACTTTATTTTGGGGTGAGTGGCAGCGGTCGCGTGGTGCACACCATCAACCCGCGATTGAAGCCGGAGCAGATCGCCTGGATCACCAACGACGCTGCAGACGAAATTTTTTGCTTCGACATGACTTTCCTGCCGCTCGTGAAGGCGATCGCGGCGCATTGCCCCACGGTGCGGCGCTGGGTAGCGTTGTGCGAGGCCGATGCCTTGCCGGCGGACACGGGTATTCCGCGGCTCGTGAGTTACGAAGGCTGGATCGGCGCGCAAAATTCCGATTACCAGTGGCCCGAGTTCGACGAGCGCCTCGCGGCTGCTCTCTGCTACACGAGTGGCACGACCGGCGATCCGAAGGGCGTGCTCTACAGCCACCGCTCGACGACCTTGCATGCCTACGCGGGTGCGCTGCCCGATGCCACGGGTCTTTCGTCGCGCGACTGCACTTTGCCCGTGGTGCCGATGTTTCATGTCAACGCTTGGGGTGTGCCGTACGCCGCCGCCATGACCGGGGCAAAAGTGGTGTGGCCTGGGCCCGCGCTCGATGGCAAGTCGGTGTACGAACTCATGGAGAGCGAGCGCGTGACCTGCGCGGCGGGTGTGCCGACGGTTTGGCTCGCGCTGCTCAATCATTTGCATGCCGAGGGCAAACGTTTCAGCACTTTGCAGCGCACCAGTGTCGGTGGCTCGGCTTGTCCGCCGGCGATGATCGAAGCCTTCCATCAGCTGGGCGTCGAAGTTTTGCACGGCTGGGGTATGACCGAGATGTCGCCTCTTGGCACGGTGTGCCGACTCAAGGGCAAGCAACTGGCGCTGCCTTGGAGCGAGCAGTTGCCCATCTTGGCGACACAAGGTCGCGCCGTGTACGGCGTCGACATGAAGATCGTGGATCCACAGGGCAATGAATTACCTTGGGATGGCAAGAGTGCTGGCGATCTGCTGGTCCGCGGGCCGTGGATCGTTTCGCACTACTTCAAGTACGAGCACGAAAAACTTTTGCTCGAT
>VGUP01000155.1 GCA_016874175.1 Gammaproteobacteria bacterium
CGGCTTCTCATTCAAACCCCGGCAGGCACGTCCCGGCAGGTAGTCCCGGGAGGTTCGGCTCCGGCGGGCTCAGCTGCGGCGGGTGCTGAGGGCTGAGCCCAACAGGCGGGCCGTGATATCGACGATGGGGATCACTCGCTCGTAAGCCATACGGGTGGGACCAATCACCCCGATCACACCCATGACCCCATCGTCGCCACTATAGGGTGCCGTGATGACGCTGCAATCATCGAGAATCTGATATCCCGACTCCTTGCCGATGAAAATCTGTACGCCTTCGGCGTGCAAACTCTGATCGAGCAAATGCAAGAAATCCCGTTTCTCGTTGAAGGCCTCGAACAGACGACGCAGTTTCTCGACGCTCGTCAGCTGCGCCACACCCATGAGGTTGGTTTCACCAGCGACGATGTAATCGAGACCCGTGTTCGCCGGGGGTGGGCTCCGCTCAAAGATTTTCTGCGCCGCCGTGATCGCATCGAGCATCAGCGCGTTCATGTGTACACGCGCTTCTTGCAGTTGTCGCAGGATCTCTTGCCGCGCAGCTTCGGCGGTACGACCCACCAACTGCTCGTTCAAAAATTGCGCCGCCCTGCGCAGCTCTTCCGGTGTGTGATGCCGCAACAGGTGAGTGATGCGGTTCTGCACCTCGCGATCATTGAACACCATCACCACGAGCACACGATTCTCGGAGAGCCCCACGAATTCGATCTGGGTAATCGAAGCGACCGCAGCACGCGGCATGGTCACCACACCGGCAAGCTGCGTGACGTTGGACAACAGTTGCGATGCATTGGCAACGAGGGCCTTCGAATCATCGAGCGGCGCCGAGTCGAGGTGCCGGCGTACCTCGGCTAACGCTGCATCATCGAGAGGCCGCGAGCGCAGCAAGGTGTCGACGAAGAACCGGTAGCCGCGATCGGTCGGGATTCGCCCCGCCGAGGTGTGTGGCGACACGACGAAGCCGAGCTCTTCGAGATCGGCCATCACATTACGGATGGTGGCCGAGGAGAGCCGCAGACCCGAATCGCGGGACAAGGATCTCGAGCCCACCGGCTGGCCGTCGCGGATGTAGCTCTCGACGAGCATGCGCAACAGCTGCTGGGCGCGCTCGTTGAGTAGCTCGTAATCGTGGGGCATGGGCAAAAACTAACGACTGCGACTTAACTGCGTCAAGCGTCGTCTATCGTTCGATTGGTTCCGGCATCCGGGCGTGATAAAAAGACGCAGTTTTTCTGCTCGTGTTTTGCCTCCAATCTCCCGCATATCCCATGACCGCCATCCGCTGCTGCGCTCTCATTTCACGCTTCGCCGACCCCACGGTCGCCGAGAGCGCCGCCGTACTCGCCGAGCACCTGGCTCGCCGTGGTCTTGAGGTCATTACACTCGCCGACGAAGCCGCACGCCTGCAGGGCGTCGGCGCGCACTTTGTCAGCGAGCAAGAACTCGCCGAGCGCGCGCAGTTGGTCATTGCGATTGGCGGCGACGGCACCCTGCTCTATGCGGCGCGCCTCGTCGCCGGGCGCCCCACGCCCCTGCTCGGCGTCAACCGAGGTCGACTCGGCTTTCTGACCGACGTCATGCCCGAAGACATGATCAGCTCCGTTGATGCCGCGCTCGAAGGCGAATGTCAGCACGACGAGCGGCCGCTGCTGATCGCCGAACTCGCCTCGCCGAACGGCGAAAAACTCTCTGGGCTCGCACTCAACGATATCGTGCTACAAACCCGCCGCAGCGGTCATCTCATCGACTTTGAAACCTGGATCAACGGTCGCTTCGTCAACGGCCACGGCGGCGACGGCCTCGTGGTCGCGAGCGCCACCGGCTCCACGGCCTATGCACTCTCTTGCGGCGGACCCATCGTCGAGCCCGGCCTCGATGTCGTCGTGGTCGCACCAATCTGCCCGCACACGCTCTCCGATCGGCCGATTTTGGTCGCAGCGACCTCCGTCATCGAAGTGCGCCTCATCAATCGACCTGACTCCACCGCCGAGGTCGCCTGTGACGGTCGCACGCTGGGCAAACTCAGCTCGGGCGACACACTGACCGTGCGGGCGGCGGGCTCGCGCATCACGCTGCTGCACCCCGCGGGCTACGACTATTTCCGCCTGCTGCGCAGCAAACTCAACTGGGGTCGACGCAGTTTCGATCCTCAATCCTGAACGCTCGCCGAATACACCCAAGATGCTCTCGCACCTGCAAGTTCGCGACTTCGCCATCATCGACTCGGTCGAGGTCGATTTCGCGCGCGGGCTGACGGTGCTTACTGGCGAAACGGGCGCCGGCAAGTCCATTCTAGTCGATGCCCTGCAGCTTGCGGTTGGCGCGCGGGCGGGCGCCGAATGCATCCGCCACGGTGCCGAGCGCGCCGAGATCGCCGCCACCTTCGACATGAGCGCCGCGCCCGCCAGCCTGCGCGCGCTGCTCGAAGAACAAAGCATCGAGAGCGAGGACGAACTCGTCGCACGCCGGGTGATCACCCGCGAGGGTAAATCGCGCGCCTATCTCAACGGCCAGCAAGTGCCGCTGCAGGTGCTACGACACATCGGCGAATCGCTCGCCGAAATCCACGGCCAACACGAATTTCAAACCTTGGTACGCGGCAGCGCGCAGCGCGAACTGCTCGATGCTTTCGCAGCCTGCACTGCGCTCGCCGACGAGGTGGCGCGTTTGCATCGAACGCGCCTGCAGCACTCCGCCGATCTCGCTGCACTCGAAAAGGCCGCGCGCGATCGCGACGCCCGGCTCGATTTGCTGCGCCATCAATGCAGCGAACTCAGAGCGCTGGCCCTGCAGCCGGGCGAACTCGGGCAACTCAACGAAGAGCGTAACCGACTCGCCAACTCGGGCAAGTTGGCCGCGTCGGCGCAGGGAGCGCTCAACGTTCTCTTCGAAGCCGAGGGCACCAATGCGTACGCGGCGGCATCACGCGCGCTCGCCATCCTGCGTCAGGGAGTGGCGCTCGACCCGGCGCTCGAGGCTTTGCTGCCGGGACTCGAAGCAGCGCTCATCGGCATCAACGACAGTGCCCGCGAACTCACCCGTTATCTGGATGCCCTCGAGTCCGACCCGCGCCGCCAAGAAGAACTCGAGCAGCGCCTAGCCGCACTCGAGTCGCTGGCACGCAAACACCGCGTTACCAGGGACGAACTGCCCGTCAAGGCCCTCGAGCTTACGGCAGAACTCGAACGCCTCGAAAAAGTCGATGAAGATCTCGCAAGCCTGCAAAGCGAGGTCGACGCCGCCGTTACCGCCTGGCGCGAGTCGGCCAATCAGTTGTCGCGCGCGCGCTCAAAAGCCAGTGCGGAGCTCGCCCGCGACATCTCCGCGCGCATGCAAACCCTCGGCATGACGGGCGGCAAGTTCGTCGTACAGCTCGAAAAATCGGCGAATACCGAAGCCACGCTCGCGCAAGGGCACGAGGATGTGAACTTTGAAGTGAGCGCCAACGCGGGGCAACCGCCGCGCCCCATCGGCAAGGTCGCCTCGGGTGGTGAACTCTCGCGTCTGTCGCTTGCCGTGCAAGTGGCACTCGCCACGCGCATCAAAGATTCGGGCGCAGGTGGTTGCATGGTGTTTGACGAAGTCGACTCCGGCGTCGGTGGCGCGGTCGCCGAAATCGTCGGTCGTGAACTCGCGCTGCTCGGGCGCAGCGCGCAAGTGCTCTGCGTCACGCATTTGCCACAGGTCGCAGCGCTCGGTAATCGTCATCTTCGCGTCGCAAAGTTGACTGATGGCAGCACCACGCGCACCCAGGTCGTAACGCTCGAGCGCGATGCCCGCATCGAAGAAATCGCGCGCATGCTCGGCGGCGTGACCATCACCGACAAGGCACGCGAGCACGCGACCGAGATGCTCGAGTCCGGCGCGACGCTCAGTCGTTCGTCGCCGCCCCGCGATGCGGGCAGTTCGCCTTCCGACAGTGCCCGTAAATCACGAGCGCGTGGTCGCTGATCGCAAAGCCGAACTTGTCGGCCACAGCAGTCTGACGCTCCTCGATCCCGGCATCGACGAACTCCTCCACCCGACCGCAATCGAGACACAGAATGTGATCGTGGTGCGCGCCGGCGCTGAGCTCGAACACCGCCATGCCATCGGCGAAGTGGTGGCGCGTGACGAGACCCGCTGCCTCGAACTGCGTAAGCACGCGATATACCGTGGCCAGCCCGATGTCTTCGCGCGTATCGACCAGCTTGCGATAGATGTCTTCGGCCGACAGATGGCGATTGCCGCTGTGCTCGAGAATCTCGAGAATCTTGACGCGAGGCAGCGTCACCTTCAGTCCCGCCTTGCGCAGATCGTTGCCTTCCACGTCGAACCCCGCCCTTTCGGTTAGACTCGCGATTATGTTCCAAGCCGCCTCGCGCCTGCCATTTTTCCGCTTGCTGGTTCTCGGCCTGCTCTCGGGGTCGCTCTTGCTCGGCGGCTGCGTCTACCGCATGACGGTGCAACAAGGAAACTTCCTCGACGCGCGCCAAGTGGTCCAGGTCAAAGAGGGCATGACCCGCGCTCAGGTTCGCTTCCTGCTTGGCACACCGATGCTGCCCGACTCCTTCGATCGTGATCGCTGGGACTATCTCTACTCGCTCGATCTCGGCAAGGGCGAAAAGCCCACCCGCCAACGACTGACCATTTATTTCGCGGATGACAAGGTCAGTCGGATTGGGAACGACGGCGCGCCCACCGAAGTGCCCGCCGAGCAAAAGC